>JABABO010000138.1 GCA_014238195.1 Kordiimonadaceae bacterium
CGTCTCCACAGACTATGATACATCGGACCGCTTGTATTTCGAACCGCTCACCGAGGAAGATGTTATTGAAATTATCCGCACCGAACAACAAAATGGTACAGTCAAAGGCGTGATCGTGCAGTTTGGTGGTCAAACACCGTTGAAGCTGGCGCACGCGCTGGAAGCTGCAAACATTCCAATTTTGGGAACAAGCCCCGATGCCATTGACCTAGCCGAAGACCGTGAACGCTTTCAGGAACTGGTCGAGCGCTTAAATTTGAAACAGCCTAACAACGGCCTTGCCCGCAGCTTGGATGAAGCCATCAATGTCGCTGACCGTGTTGGGTATCCTGTGCTTATTCGCCCCAGTTATGTGCTGGGGGGGCGGGCGATGGAAATTGTCCATGATGAAGCGGGTCTCAATAAATATATGGATGAAGCCGTGATGGTGTCGGGCGATAGCCCAGTGCTGATCGATGGGTTCTTAAATGACGCTGTGGAAGTGGATGTCGATGCCCTGTCTGATGGCACGGACATTCATATCGCTGGCATTATGGAACATATCGAAGAAGCGGGTATTCATTCAGGTGACAGCGCCTGTAGTCTGCCGCCCTATAGTTTGAGCGTTCGGATGGTCAGCGAAGTCAAACGTCAAGCCGTTGAACTGGCCCGTGCGCTTGGTGTCGTGGGTTTGATGAATGTACAATTCGCGGTAAAGGGCGAAAGTGTTTATCTGATCGAAGTTAATCCCCGTGCTAGCCGTACTGTGCCATTTGTTGCCAAAGCCATTGGCAGCCCGATTGCTGCCATAGCTGCGCAACTGATGGCTGGCGCAAAACTGAGCGAATTTGACCTTATAGACCCTATCACCAGCCATGTTGCGGTCAAAGAAGTGGTTATTCCGTGGGCGCGGTTTCCTGGTGTTGACGTTCTGCTGGGGCCTGAGATGAAATCGACAGGCGAAGTGATGGGCATTGATAGTAATTTCGCAATGGCTTTTTATAAATCACAGTTAGCCGCTGGGGTTGATTTGCCCACCAAAGGCAATGTGTTTGTGTCGGTGAAAAACAAAGACAAATACGGCCTTGTTCCCTTGGTGCAAGACCTGATCCAAATGGGGTACGGCGTGATTGCCACAAAAGGTACGGCGAAATACCTGCAAGACCAGGATTTAACCGTCACTAGTGTTTATAAAGTCACCGAAGGCCTGCGCCCCAACGTGACTGATGTGATGAAAGACGGCGATATTCAATTGATGTTCAACACGACATCGGACAAACAAGCCATACTGGATAGCTATAGCCTACGCAATACGGCCCTGACAATGAAACTGCCATATTTCACGACAATGGCCGCTAGCAAAGCGGCGGTTGCAGCGCTCAAAGCCATGAAAAAGGGGGAATTAGACGTGAAACCCCTGCAGGATTATAATGTCGCTTAATAAGAATTGCGCCTAGCACAAGAGAAGACTTGAAAATTAAATCATAAAGGATTACATAGGATTCTTGCGCCGACCCCCTTTACTTGTGGTCGGCGCTGTTATTTTTTCTGGCACGGCTTTGGCCCGTTAGAAATATAATAAACTGAAGAAACGTTAAAACTAAAAAAGAATGGACGGGACACATGGTAGATAAAGTGCCCATGCTGAAATCTGGTTACGACCGTATGGAAGCAGAATTAAAACAATGTAAAACTGTTGAGCGCCCCCGCATTGTGGCGGCGATTGAAGAAGCACGCGCCCACGGTGACTTATCAGAAAATGCCGAATATCATGCCGCCAAGGACCAGCAAGGCCATAACGAAGGCCGCATCATGGAACTGGAAGGCAAATTAAGCCGTGCTGAGGTGATTGACCCAACGACCCTAAGCGGCAGCCGTGTGGTTTTTGGGGCAACTGTATCGCTGCTGGATGAAGACGACAAGGAAGTGATCTATCAGCTTGTCGGCCAAGATGAAGGCGATGTCAAAGCTGGTAAAATTTCCTACCAAAGCCCCATTGCCCGGGCGCTAATTGGGCGCGAAGCAGGCGCTGAGGTCGAAGTCCGCACCCCTGGCGGTGAACGCTACTATGAAATTGTCAAGATTGAGTTCAAGTAATCCCCCTACTAATAACCCCTTAAAAATAGGGAATACCGCCTAGGATTACTCTTACTTTCGTCTGATTATAAGGTTAAAAAGGGGCGTGGGTTTGGAAGTATTATTAATTTTTGAATATTTTGAATAGCCCACAAAATCAATAAAAGACTCGCTTAGAACTTTTTCGGTATTGATATCATAGTTTTGAACTTCACATGCACGAAGCCATATTTTTAAAGGGGAACGAAATTTTTTAGCTAAGATGCGCAGGAGAGCAGGAATTAATACTCCAAGCGTAGAAAATAAGAATATAAGTATTAAAAATGTGTTAGAAAACCGTAACAATTCTATCACAAATAAGTCATCATTAAAACTGCTTTCGAGACTTTTTCCGTTAAAAGCATCCTCAAGGCCAATTTCCCATCCCAAGAAAAAAGATACTGAAGCGATAATAGATATGAATGTTAACCAAGCTATAAATATTAATCTTGACCTGAAAAATATTCTGCTGAAAAAAGCTGCTCTTTTAGACAAAATATTCATTAATGCAGTAGCTTCCTGATCACCAAATGATTTTTCATGTTTTATCAATTTGTCGGTAATATGCCCGATCACTTCATCATTTATTTCTAAATTGTATATATTCCGAATATTTAGTGAATTTGCGATAGCATGACAAATCGCTAGCATTTTTTCATCTTCTCGACTTATTTTAATGCTCATAAAGCTAGCAAAAAGTGTTTCCAAAAACGATTTATGGGCAAACTTAAAAGAATCATTACTGGTTAGGTCCCTGACTAATATACCTGCTGCTCTTACATCATTAAATACAGAATCCATAGAGCTAGCATCATTTCCTAATCGCTCGCGCAAATTTACAGTCGAGATTGGGTGATCTTGACTACAAGAATCAGGTATATTCAGATATAATAAATTTACAATTTCGCGAAGGTCATGTCCCAATATTTGGTTTGAATACCCTGATTTTTTTACTAAACCAACCGCTATGCCCAGCATGAAATATGCCCGTTCTTTCACTGTAAGTACTGGTGGGTCTAGATCAGTACCACTAATGGAAAGTAGTTTGTCTGCTTGTCTTCTATAAGCGTGATCAATAAAGCCATCAATGATTTTTGAAGAATTGAGATTTGATTTATCAAGGTGATCCCAAATGATACTCGTTTGAAACAAAATTGATGGCCTAGAAATTAGGTCGGCAAATCCCCTACTACCGTTTGAATTATAATACTGTTCTAATATATTGTTTTTTGTCCCTGCAGGGGCTTTTCTTAAAGCTAAAGCTATTTGGTCTTTGTCGAAAGCTGCTAATTTTAAAGCCTTAAAATGAAAGGTTGAACTGTTTCCATTATCTAACTGTAGATACTCTCTGGCTTCTTCGTTATTTAAAAAAAGATTTGGCCTTCCTGTAATTATTACTTTGGATTTTTTGTACTGCGCAAATTCCCAGAGCTTTTTGAAATGTTCTAATCTTCTTAATTTATCGCCAACCATGTCCAGTTCATCAAAACCTTCCAAAATGACAACTAATCTTCCTTCTTGTAAAAGCTTTAAAATCGCATTGGCATTATAATTAAATTGACGGGCCCAAGCGGCTACCAAATCTTCCATAGGGTTATTTCTTGGGCTTTTTCCCCTTAATTCGATAATTATGGGCTGTCTTTCAATCTTTGACTTAATTAATTCGTTGGCAAACCTTAAGGATAACACGCTTTTGCCTTGGCCATAATCTCCCAGTAAGGCTATTTGCTCTTCATTTTTTTTATTGCTAGCCCATTCCAGTAGGTACTTTTCAACGCTTGTTATCGATTCATACTGATCTGATTCATTTAAACTTGTTAATTGGGCTTTACTCTCTACGTATATATCCTGCAATCGCAGTGCATCGCCCTCAGATATTTCATCCTCGTAAAACTGCTTATTTAAATAGCTGTTATATTCTGAAAAATTAACCAAATTACTGAGCAGTAATTCTTTTGTATAACATTCAATTTCATGGCCTTTTATCTTTAGACATTGTTTTACTTTATCCCCTTCTTTTAAGCATAAAATGACTTTAAGCTTTTTCTGCTCCGACAAGTTCTGAAAGAAATCTATTTTTTCTAAAATCGAGTCATCACTGGGCATTTTGGTAGAACAAATCACTAATAGTGGCTGCTTATTATAGGTACTCAGGAAACATTCTTGATCATTAAACCATTCATTCTCTTTGATTGCATACTGCTGAGTATACATCTGCAATAATTCTCGAACTTCGCTAGGCCAGTCTCTGGTTTGGTCCAAAAAACCTAACTCGAAATTTTTTTTGTTAGTAGCAGAAAGCGTTAAGCCGCCATTGTCTGCAGTCTCTATTTTTTTGAACGGCATGCCATGATAAGCCGCTCTAAGAAAACTTAACTCTTCGTTTATCTCCCTCAAAGTATTGTCTTCAATGCTTATTCGTCCATCAGTTCCCCAAGAACGGAACATATTATCAACAAAAGACATAAGAAAAATTAAGACAGCGAATGACCATAGTTTGTCAAAAAATGTTGGTGTCACAGGGATTGGGATATTTACGGAGAATATTAGATTTAAAAATATTTTCGATATGGTTAATAAAGAAGTATCTGCAAACATATGAGTGACGATTGTTATTGCATATGTGAAAATCAGGCCAGTCGCGTAAAAAGCGTATCTCTCTCTGGTAAATTTTCTTCGCCATAGCCAAAGAACCATTACCCAGATAGCCAAGCAAAAGACAAGCAGTCCTAATATTATGCCCCAATTCATGATCAATCCCTATATTCAAGTTATGGTTAATCATACGATAATACTTTAAGGGGAATCTTCAAGAGAAAATATTAAATCTACAGCATTTAGTTTACAATGCTAGAAATATATACAAAGGCCAATTGTACACCTTTAAAAAATACACCTTAAAGGATTTTCTGAAAATAACTTTGAAAATCAAGTCCTGATCTGTGTGGGCTTCATTAGGGCTTTCTGCTGTTGGAAAGGCACTGAATATGGCGATAAGCTGTTGTTTAAAGGCATTAAAATCAGCGTCCCTGACGTGTTGCCATTCAGGTGTCTCGCCTATTCCTTCCTCAAGAAAATGCGAGCTAAATAAATTTCCTTTATAAGTCAATGTCTTATCCTGCCCAATACCCCCCTCAAACCACTTCTGGTAGCGGGACCCCTGGTTTATGCTTGCTGGTGCGGATGGTCAGCGATGTTTTAACCGAGGCAACATTATCCAGTGGTGTGAGCTTGCTGGTTAGGAATTGTTGGAACTCCGCTAAATCATGGGCGACAACTTTCAAGATAAAATCAATCTCGCCGTTCAGCATGTAGCATTCACGCACCATAGGCCAGTCATTGGCTTTTTGTTCAAAGGCTTGTAGGTCACTTTCCGCTTGGCTATGCAGACCAACCATAGCAAAAACCGTTAGACCGTAACCTAATGATTCCTGATCTAAATCCGCATGATAGCCCTTGATATAGCCTTCTTCCTCCAGCGCCCGAACGCGGCGCAAGCAAGGCGGTGCGGTAATCCCTGCGTGGTCGGAAAGCTCCACATTGGTGATCCGACCATCTGCTTGCAGGTAGGCCAGAATTTTACGGTCTACCGCATCCAATTTTACACGCCCCATGAGCAATCCTTTTAGCTGTCAAATCTATAGGGTTTCCCTGTATACCTCTGTATACCCCTGTATA
>JABABO010000100.1 GCA_014238195.1 Kordiimonadaceae bacterium
ACCTTTAAGGACTTGGGGGTGCGACTAGCAGCGATTTCAGGTGGGAATAAAGATGTACGTATTTATGTGCGCGGTGATCGTCGTTTGGATTATGGGCGCGTGATGGCGGTTATCGGTGCCATTAATGCGGCAGGTTACACAAAAGTAGCTTTGGTTGCTGATCAAAATTAACTGTGTCAATCGTTGAATTGGGTATAAAATTTCAAAGGGTTTACGTCATGTATGGTGGGCGTATAGGATGGGTTTTATCAGTGGGGCTGCATATTGGTGTGGCTGGATTTGCTATGTTTGGTCTGCCTGAGCTTTCACGCCCGCAGCCAACACCACCACCTGTTGTTAATATCGAATTTGTCCGCATTGATGAACGTACCCAAGTGGTCGCCCCAATCCCAGAAATTGAGCCTGAGCCTGTCGATACTGAGCAAAGTAATTTTGCGGCTGAGGAGGCCGCCAATGATGCCCCGCCTGAGGCCGTGCCACTGCCTGCACAAACGCAAGTACAAGCTCCTCCAAAAGCAAAACCAAAACCTAAACCCAAGCCGCGTGTGCTCACTAATCTACGTAATCGTATATCACCAAACACCAAACCCAAGCCCCCTAGTCGGCTGAAAGTAAAGCGGATTGCTGCTTTAATTGATCGGTCAATTAAAGAAGAGCAGCAAGTACCAAAGCAAGCAGCTTTAGAAAAAAATATCTCTGATATCAAGCCAGCAGAATCCCAGCCCGATATGTTTGCTGGACTGCGGGGCCGCGTGGCAACAGCTTCGCTTATTGATGCACTCAGTCAAAAGCTTTCAGGGTGTTGGAATTTTCCTGGCGGCGCCAAAGGTATTGAAAATATGTCAGTTACAGTGCGAATTTTCCTGCGGCCAGACGGATCGCTCTCACGGGTGCCAGAATTTGTGCGACCAGGCAATATGGATGATGGTTTTTACCGAACATTCGCCGAAAGTGCCCGCCGTGCGGTTCGTTTGTGTGCCCCATTTGAGGAAGCGGTTGATTATGTTAAATCTGGCCAAACCTATATTGATTTTAACTTTAATGGAGCTGAATTTGCAGGCTATTAATTGCCTAAATTTTTAGTTATGGTGTGTGCCATGTACAAGGAACAGGATATCTGATGCAGAAACCATTTAGCCGAACCATTCTTTGCTTTTTTGCTTTAATTTTTTGGACGTCGCTTAGCGCTGTAGCCCAGCTAAAGGTTGATGTAAATAGGGGCACTGTTGCACCTGTTCCTGTTGCTATCCCAGATTTTGTTCCTGTCGACGATATTGAAACATCGACGGGAAATTTGTCAGATGTCGGGGCCAGCATTGCACAGGTGATCACAGCTAATCTCACATCAACTGGTTTATTTGATGCCATTGATCCAAACAGCTTTATTGAACGCATTACGGCTGCACCAACCCGCCCGCGTTTTAATGCTTGGAAGCCCATTGGCACACAAGGCTTGGTTACAGGTCGGATTGAACAGCTACCCAGTGGAAACCTGCGGGTTGAATTCCGTTTGTGGGATGTCGTTGCCGAAGTGCAGATGGAAGGGGTGGGGTATACGACACCCGTATCCAACTGGCGGCGCATTGCCCACGTTATTTCTGACCGTATATACAGCCGCCTGACAGGGGAAGACGGTTATTTTGATACACGGATTGTTTATATCTCGGAAGAAGGGGATAAGCTTAACCGTGTCAAACGTCTTGCCGTTATGGATCAAGATGGGTTTAATCAACAGTTTTTAACCGATGGCAGCTACTTGGTGCTTACGCCGCGTTTTTCACCCAACAGGCAGGAAATTACGTATCTGAGTTATTTTAACGACCAACCGCGCGTTTATCTGTTTAATTTGCTGACCAGTAAATTTGAGGTTTTAGGGGATTTCCCAGGAATGACGTTTGCGCCGCGTTTTTCACCAGATGGTAATAAAGTGATTATGTCACTGGCTGAAAATGGTAATTCTGATATTTATGTGATGGACTTGCGGACCCGTGAAGTCGCGCAATTAACCAGCCATCCTGGAATTGATACCTCGCCTAGTTATTCGCCCGATGGCAGTGCCATTGTTTTTAACAGTGACCGTGGGGGATCACAGCAGCTTTATATAATGGACCCTGATGGCAAAAATGTACGCCGCATAAGTTTTGGAGCAGGGCGATATGCTACCCCAGTTTGGTCCCCACGCGGTGATTTGATCGCTTTTACAAAAATTGGCGAACGTAAGTTTCGTATTGGGGTGATGCGCACCGATGGCAGCGGTGAACGCTTACTGACCAATAGCTATCAGGATGAAGCACCGACATGGTCCCCCAATGGACGTGTTTTGATGTTTTTTAGAACATCACAGTATGATAGCCGAGGTAAAGGGGGCGATGCATCGCTTTGGTCGGTTGACTTAACAGGATATAACGAGCGCCCAGTGATAACCCCTTTTGATGCATCTGATCCCGCATGGTCGCCGCCAATGCCAGTGACACAACGATAATTGACACAGCACTCGTAATTTAAAGCAATTCTTTATCCAAGCATTGGAAGCGGGCTAACCCCGATCAGCCATTCATGAAAATGCATGAAACCCGCGAACAGTATCAAGGTGATTGCCACAGTCATGACATCAAGGCTGCGGGGTTTGGGGTGTGGTTTTATCCAATCGCCATCGCGTTTGTTACTGCCGATCATGGCAATCACACCAAATGCCAGAAACCCAGTGAACAAAACCACAGAGCGGTTTTCACCATTCACAAGCAAATGTGCCACCGCCCATAATTTCAGACCTGCAAGCTGCGGGTGGCGAACTAGGCGGCGGATATTCGTAGGGGCGTAGGTTGCGATAAACAAAAGAAAAGCAAAAAATATGAGTATTGGCGCTAAGTGGTAAGCCCATGTTGGCGGTGTGTACCAGATGCTTATTTCTGTTGTTTGAAAGCCTTTTATAATCATGTATAAACTGAGTAATATGAGCAGGCTAAAGAGACCTCGATAAGGGTTATTGCCAATTTTAGCAATGACCTGTTGACGGGCACCTTGCATAAAAACTGGTACCAAGTGCAGATCTATAAACAGGATGAACCCTAATATCAATAAAAGCATGTTTTGCCGCCCCATGTTGTGTTGTTAGGATTTTACTTTATCACAAAATCTATAGGATGTTAGTGTATAAATCAGTTTATAGCGGGTACGTCTAAGCTTTCGTCAGCGATACACACAAACCACGGATTTAAAAAAGTGGATAAGTTTTTAGCATAGCCTAGTGGTAGGCCCGTGTTATCAAGCACACGCCCACCTGCAGCCACAAGCACAGCATGTGCTGCTGCCGTGTCCCATTCACATGTGGGACCAAGGCGCGGGTATAAGTCTGCTTTGCCTTCTGCCACAAGGCATAGTTTCAAAGATGAGCCAATCGAAATATTTTCTGCACTTGGGTAATGCTTTAGCCATGCCTCTAGTTCAGGGCTGCGGTGGCTTTTACTGGCGACAATTGTCATGTTAGCAAGGTCCGCTTTGCGGACCGAAATGGCGCTGCGTTTGCCTAGTGTGTTGCCATCTTTTGTAACGGATGCAGTCCAAGCACCAACACCCATAATCCCTGCATAGATTTTGTTCAGGGCAGGGGCCAAGACAAGGCCCATAATAGGCTTACCATCCTTAATGAGACCGATGTTCACCGTAAAGTCATTGCCTTTTTTGATAAATTCTTTTGTACCGTCTAACGGGTCCACAAGCCAAAAAATACCCCCTGAAATGTCAGGACATTTGCCTTCTGATTTCGCTTCTTCCCCCACCATGGGGATATCAGGTGTTAAATTTGCAAGTGCAACAGCTATAACATCTTCACCGCGTTGGTCTGCTTCGGTAACAGGGGATGCATCGTCTTTAGCATAAACCGAAAAATCGGTGGCATAGACATCCATCACAACGCGCCCAGCTTCAAGAATTGTCTTAATAAGCGGGTCCATAAGTTTGTTAAGGGTTGGTAAATACGTATCTGGCATAATGTTCCCTTGCTAAAAATGGTATCAGAACAAAGATCAAAATTATATTTGATGCCTTGGTCTTTTACAAATTAAACGCTATGTTTCACAGTGTGGTTTGTTTACACAAGTAGTATTTATAATTTCAGGGATATTATTATGTCAAAAATGGATTTTGCAGCACTTTTATGTTCGCGGTTGTGCCATGATCTTGTTAGCCCTGTCGGCGCTATTGCCAACGGCATTGAAATTCTGAATGAAGAGCATGATACTTCCATGCGGGAGCAAGTGATGGAGCTTTTGCAACACTCGGCGCTTCAGACATCGAACAAACTTCAGTTTTTTCGCCTTGCATTTGGGGCCGCAGGTGGCTTTTCAAAGCAACTTGAGTTGCAGGAGGCCGAGGCGGCGATTAAGCAATTTTTATCAGGCAGCAAAGTCACAGCATCAATGGGTACTGATCTACATGATGCGCCCAAGGATGTGGTAAAGGCTATGCTTAATCTGGTTCTTGTTGCTTGTGAAACGTTGATACGAGGCGGGCATATGCATATTTGTGTGCACCGTGAAGCAGATTCCATAATAATTGATATTATGGTTGAAGGAACGCATTATATTTTGCAGGAACAAGTCCGCGCGGCCCTAGAAGGTCATTTATCAGAAGCTGAGGTGGAACCGCGCAGTGCGCCTGCTTTTTTAGTTTCTACCCTTGCCAGTGAACTTGGCGGCACGGTAACATTGGACGATATTGACGATACCAAACATCGTTTTGTACTCACCATGACAGGGATATAGACTGTGCACATGACTTATTTTGTCTGTTGTTCTTAACAATCTTATTTCATTTAATTTTACAGCTTCTTAACCATTTTTCGGCAAGTTTGAATCCTTACTAAAAAGGGCATAGCTGTACAGGAACTTATGTGCACAAAAGGTTTGAGAATTTACCAAGAAACCTTAATCACCCTTAGCCGAATAAGGACCTTGTAAACATGGATGATCTGTTAAATGAGTTTTTAACTGAAACTGGTGAAGCTATTGATGTCGTTGATGTTGAACTAGTTAAGTTGGAGCAAGACCCCAATAACAAAGAAGTTTTAGATAATATTTTTCGGCTTGTTCATACTATTAAAGGAACTTGCGGTTTCTTAGGGCTACCACGTTTAGAATCGGTTGCGCATTCCTCGGAAAATGTATTAGGCAAATTTCGCGACGGCGAATTGGAGGTGTCTGAGCACGCAGTGACAGTCATTTTAGAAAGCCTAGACCGCATAAAAGAAATTTTAGCAGGATTAGAAGCGACGGAGGAAGAACCAGAAGGCGATGATAGTGAATTAATTGACCGTCTGGATACGATCGCAGAAGGCGGGGAGGCCCGTGCAAAAGTTGCGGAAGAACCAGATGTTGTTGACGGTGAAATCATTGACCCTACTTTGGGGCGCTCCCTAAAACCTGGTGAAGTATCCTTGGAAGAATTAGAAGCTGCTTTTGCAAGTGCCCCTGGGCCTAGCAGTGATGAAGCGGGTGCCAGTACTGATACAAGCACAGAAAAAAACACAGATGCGAGCACAACGACAAACAATGGTCAAGGCAGTGAAGAACCGCTTTTCGATCGCATTGGCGGTGATGACACAATTGCAGTCGCAGCCCATCAAATTGCAAGTCGCTTGGGTGCGGATTTAAATTTAAAAGCTTTGTTTGAATCCCAACCGCAAACGCAGCGCAAAGATCGTTTTACTGGCTTAATGATTGCCTTGTTTAAAGATGATTTTGTTACAGCAGAAACAGTGGCGAATAACCTAGTCCCTGTTCAAGGTTTTGGGGCAAAAGATTTTGATGCTTTGATCGCGCTCGTTAAAGATGTATTTAAAGGCCTTGGAGCCGAAGCGGATACCTGTGATGAAGCCGCAATGGTTTTCGAGATGGTACGCCAAGCAGCTATTGAGTCTTCGGCATCACATGCTGCAAAAACCCCTGCTAAAAAAACCGCAGCCCAAAACCCAAAAGCGGGGGCAGCGCCTGGGATTGCTGCACCGTCCCGCGCAACACAAAGTATTCGTGTGAATGTGGAGCTTCTAGAAGATTTAATGACAATGGTGTCAGAACTTGTGTTGACCCGTAATCAATTATTGCAGATTTCGCGCACCGTTGATAGCACTGAGCTTGCAGTGCCCTTACAGCGTTTGTCGCAGTGCACAACAGAACTGCAAGAAAATGTCATGAAAACTCGGATGCAGCCCATTGGAAACGCGTGGGCGAAACTGCCGCGTATTGTGCGAGACTTAACTGTTGAGTTAGATAAAAAAATTGAGCTGCAAATGCTGGGTGCAGAAACCGAGCTAGACCGACAAGTTCTTGAGCTGATCAAAGACCCATTGACACATATGGTTCGCAATTCTGCCGATCATGGGATTGAAATGCCAGCCGTGCGTCTTGCAAACGGCAAGCCAGATGAAGGTAAAATTGTTCTGAATGCTTTTCACGAGGGTGGCCATATCATTATAGAAATTAAAGATGATGGGGCAGGTATTCCTGTAGAAAAGTTAAAAGGTAAAATTTTAGAAAAAGGTTTGGCAAGCGAAACTGAATTGGAGGCAATGTCGGATAATCAGGTGCAAAAATTTATCTTTCATCCGGGATTTTCCACAGCTGAAAAAATTACCTCAGTTTCTGGACGCGGTGTGGGTATGGATGTGGTGCGATCTAACATCGAAAAAATTGGTGGGACAATTGATATGAACAGTGTGGAAGGTAAAGGAACAACCTTCCAAATTAAAATCCCGCTGACACTGGCTATCGTGGCTGGTTTGATTGTCGAAGCCACAGGTGAAAAATTTGCTATCCCACAAATCAGTGTTTTGGAATTGGTACGTGCAAGCAATGGTGTTGAAGGTGCGGAAGGCGACCACCGTATTGAGAAAATTAAGGATACCCCCGTTCTGCGCTTACGCAATCGTTTGTTACCTTTAGTCTATATGAACGAGATTTTAGGTCTAAAATCTCGTGAAGAGATAGAAGCGGAAGAACATCGTGATGATTTCATCGTTGTGACCCAGGTTGGCGCTTTCAGTTTTGGCATCGTTGTGGATCAAGTCTTTGACACAGAAGAAATAGTTGTGAAGCCTGTAGCCCCTATTTTAAAGGACCTAAATGTCTATTCTGGCAATACAATATTGGGGGACGGCAGCGTGATTATGATCCTCGATCCTAACGGTATTGCTGCTGTGGCCAACGCAGGTGCAGCTGATCATTCTAATGAAGAAGTGGAAGAGGAAGACGAAGTGGCTATCGCACAAAGTGATGATACGGAAAGTGTTCTTGTTTTTCGCGCAGGTGGTGACAATCCAAAAGCTGTGCCCCTTGCTGTGGTGGCGCGTCTTGAAGATATTGAAGTGGATACCATTGAAGAAACAGATGGTCGTCTTCTGGTGCAGTATCGCGGTAATTTAATGCCCATTATTAAGGCTGATCCTGATATGGAAATGAAAACAACGGGTCGGCAACCAATTCTTGTTTTTACAGACCGTGAATACACGATGGGCATGGCTGTTGATGAAATTTTAGATATTGTTGATGAAGAACTGGATATCAAGCTCGCGTCCGCGCATGACGGTGTTGTTGGGTCTGCTGTGATTGCAGGAAAAGCCAGCGAAGTGATTGATGTCTCTTATTATTTAGGTTTAGCATTTTCAGATTGGTTAGGAAACCAGCAAAATGGTTCAACAAAATCAATCAGCAAAGGGGCCAGCGCTTTATTAGTCGATGATAGTGATTTCTTCCGCAATATGATTCGCCCAGTGCTGAAGGTTGCAGGATTTGAAGTGGCAACTGTCTCAAGTGCTGCGGCTGCCCTGCGCATGCAAGAAGATGGCGTTATGTTTGACGCTATTATCTCAGATATCGAAATGCCTGAGATGAATGGATATGAATTTGCAAAAACAGTTAAAGCAGGTGGAACTTGGTCTGAAACCCCTCTGATTGCCTTGTCATCCCTAGCAACAGAACGCGATATTGCACGCGGTCATGATGCGGGATTTGATGACTATGTCGCTAAATTCGATAAAGAAACGCTCCTTGAGAGCTTATCCCAATTGCTTAAATTGCAAGGAGATGCCGCATGACCGACCTTATAGTCAGAAATGATCTTAGTGTTGTCACCACAGGATCACAGGATTTTGTTACGGTTTTGTTAGATGGCCAGCTGCTCGGTATCCCCGTACTTGCGGTTCATGATGTATTGAATGCGCAGGTTTTAACCAAAATACCATTAGCCCCAAGTTGGGTGTCTGGTGTGTTAAATTTGCGGGGCAAAATTGTCACCGCGATTGATTTACGCAACCGTTTGGGCTTGCCGCCACGCAGAGATGATAAGAAAAGCATGTCAGTTGTCGTGGAATATAACGGCGAACCCTACAGCTTGCAAATTGATAAGGTAGGTGAAGTTTTATCCCTTGACGATCAGTTGTTTGAGCGTAACCCTATTACACTTGATGCTCGCTGGCGCGACGTTAGTAAGGGGATTTATCGTTTAGATGGTCAACTCCTTGCTGTTTTAGATGTCGATAAGCTTCTAGCATTTCAAAATGGTGAAGCCGCCGCATAGGCTAGTTTTTTATGCGCCGTAGCTATGCTGAATGCGCTCAAGCGCAAAATATATGTCCCGTTTAATCGGGCTAACGGAGATTTTAAAATGAAATCATGTTTGGTCGTTGATGATTCCAAAGTGATCCGAAAGGTAGCCCGCCGCATTCTGGAAGAGCTAAACTTTGAAGTCATAGAAGCAGTCGATGGGCAGGATGCCTTAGACGCTTGCGAAAAAGCTGTGCCAGACGGTGTTCTTCTCGATTGGAACATGCCAGTGATGGACGGTTTAACTTTTCTGCAAAAGCTAAGAGCCCGCAACGGTCAGCAGCCGATTGTGGTTTTTTGCACCACAGAAAATGATATGGAACATATCCGCCGTGCCATTGAGTGCGGTGCCGATGAATATATTATGAAACCCTTCGACCGCGAGATTATCGAAGCAAAATTCACTCAGGTTGGCCTGATATAAAGCGAGGCGTATAGAGTGAACTCTGTATCACTAGACAATAATAAAACAAAAGGTAACCCCTTTAGAGTCATGGTCGTCGACGATAGTGCGATTATTCGTGGGTTTTTAGGACGGTATCTTTCTGATGACCCAAGCATAGAAGTTGTCGCGACAGCAAATAATGGCGAAGTGGCGCTTAAGCAACTGGAAAAGCATGATATTGAAGCTGTTGTATTGGATATTGAAATGCCCGTAATGAACGGCCTGACAGCTTTGCCAAAGATGATTAGTATGCAATCTGATCTGATGATTGTGATGGCATCAACACTGACACGTAAGAATGCTGAGGTCAGTTTGAAAGCTTTGCAGGAAGGTGCAGTGGATTATGTCCCAAAACCCGAAACAGCCCGAAGCGTTAATGCCAGCATTGATTTTCGCCGCGAGCTGGTTGAAAAAGTGAAGGCTTGGGCGGGTAGACGGCGCAAAAAACTGGGCCAGCCTTTACCAGAGACGCAGTCCCCGAGGGATTTAT
>JABABO010000043.1 GCA_014238195.1 Kordiimonadaceae bacterium
GGCAACCGTGTTGCTATTGAAGGGACACCTGAGCGCACAAAAATGGCGTTATCAGTGTTGGATGATTTATATTCAATGGCAAAATCGGGCAGGCCAATTGACATAGGTGAAGTGGACGGTGCTATCCGTATGGCTGAAGGGGCTGTGAATGATGCGATGCACACGTCACCCGCGAGCAAGCGCACCAACACGGGGCCAAAATTTCTAGCAGCCGATATGAAAATTACCACCCGCAACCGTGTGATCATGCCGCGTTCATCGGGCCAAGCAGATTATATTGCTAAACTGACAAATCATGAAATGGTTTTTGGGGTAGGCCCCGCTGGAACGGGTAAAACCTACTTGGCGGTTGCTATGGCAGTGGCCCGGATGCTGGCTGGTGAAATTGACCGTATTATACTATCGCGCCCTGCGGTGGAGGCCGGCGAAAATTTAGGGTTTTTGCCTGGGGATTTGAAGGACAAGGTTGACCCTTATTTGCGCCCTTTATACGATGCACTTTATGATATGATGCCAGCAGAACAGGTCGAAAAACGTTTGGCAAGCCAACAGATTGAAATTGCCCCGCTTGCATATATGCGTGGGCGCACTCTTGCAAATGCTTTTGTTATTCTGGACGAAGCTCAGAATACTTCTGTTATGCAAATGAAAATGTTCCTAACCCGCTTTGGTGAAAATAGTCGGATGGTGATTTGTGGTGACACCAGCCAAGTTGATCTGCCGCGAGACACGATGTCTGGTCTTGTGCATGCCTTGCATACCTTGCGCGATGTTGACGGTATTGGCGTGACAAAATTCACGAGCAAAGATGTTGTACGCCATCCGCTTGTTGGTCGCATAGTTGATGCTTATGGTGATGATGATAGGCGTTAATACTTGTGGTTTCTTGGGTGATAAAGTGGTGCAAATCCTATGATATTAGAGATTGATGTACGCTGTGAAGCAGGCGATTGGGTTGCTTTCGACTTAGATTTGGACTTCATTAAATCTAGGACTTATGCGGCCATGAAAGCGGTGTTTGAGCAGATTGGTGATTTTGGTTGGTGCCCTACTGAGCTGAGTGTTCTGCTGAGTAATGATAGGCACATACAGCTATTGAACCGTGATTTTAGGGGCAAAGATAAGCCCACTAATATTCTGTCATTTCCAGCCTTGAACAGTGAAGAAATGATTGAAGCCGTATCATTTGCAGCACAGGGCGGTCCACCGATGGTGCTAGGTGATTTGGTTTTAAGTCTTGAGACAATTATCTTTGAGGCAAATCAGCAACATAAAAGTTATCATGCCCATGTTACACATCTTTTAGTTCATGGTCTATTGCATTTAATGGGATATGACCATATGGATGACGAAGAAGCCGCAGCTATGGAAGCTTTGGAACAGGTGATTTTAAAACAAGCGTTCCAAATTGATGATCCATACAAAATTAATGTGTTAAATCACAACGACCATCAGAGTGTATCTGTCAAGGGATTAGAAGCATGAATACCACACGTCAAGGAAGCAGCGGCGTCATAAATTTCTTGAAGAATATTTTTGGGCGTGGCGATTATGGGCCAAGCTTGCGCGAATCGCTGGAAGAAGTGATTGAAGAGCATGAAGAAGAAACCCCTGAGCAAGCCTTAGGCGATGAAGAACGGGTTATGCTGTTTAATATTATCAATTATGGTGATTTGCGGGTTGATGATGTGATGGTTCCGCGGGCAGATATTGTTGCTGCACCGATTGATACGGGTTTTGATGCTTTGATTAAGCAGTTTTCCCAAGCAGGGCATTCGCGCTTACCAGTATACCGTGATGAATTAGACGAACTTTTAGGCATGGTGCATGTCAAAGACGCGCTTAAGCTTATTGCAGAAGGTGAAGATACAAAGACATTTCGCTTAGCCAATATTCAACGTCCTGTCATATTTGTTTCGCCGTCGATGAAAGTCATTGATCTTTTGGCAAAAATGCGGGCAGCCCGCACCCATATGGCCATTGTTGTTGATGAATATGGCGGTACGGATGGTCTTGTAACCATTGAAGATCTTGTTGAACAGATTGTCGGTGATATTGAAGACGAGCATGATGCAGAAGATGTCGAATATTTAACCCCGCTCGGTAATGGTAATTATGATGCAGATGCCCGCTTAGAAATTGAAGACCTAGCCGATGTGTTAGGCATAGACTTGCTGCCCGAAGATTGGGGTGAAGATGTTGATACGCTGGGTGGTTTTGTTTTTAAACTTGCTGGAAGCGTGCCTGAAATTGGTGATGTGATCATGCATGACAGTGGTTACAAGTTTGAAGTTGTGAATGCTGATCCACGCAGAATCATTAAGGTGCGCATTCATGCATTGAAGAAAAAACCACTTGCTTCTAAGCAAGGTGAACAACCCGTTAGCCAGGCGCATCCTGATGATCGTGCTAGAAAAAGCTCATTACACTCTGGTGCAGACCAAGACCCTAAATAACGTGATCAGCCGAAAGCGATGTGTGATATATGACAACTCTGCTTAAACAGCTTGATACAGCGCACCCGCTTGACAGCCTGTTTACCTTTGTGGAACGAGGGGGCCGCATCGGGCTATATGCACTGTGTTTGGGTTTAGGTTTCTTATTGTCACGCGCTTTTGTGCCGATGGACATTTTCCCAGTCATTTTTATCTGCTTCCCTTTAATGGTGGCGTTGGTTGACCGTTCAGCCAGTAAAATAAATGCCTTCTTGCTGGGCTGGTGGTGTGGCTTTGGATTTTTTTCCGCAGGGCTTGTCTGGGTTGGTCATAGCTTCACACAGCAAGACCATGTCCCTGTTATTTTGGCACCCTTTGCCACATTGATGCTCGCGTCCACCATGGCGCTTTACGTTGGTTTAATCTTTTTAGTTGCCAAAGCTTTATGGCCCCGCAGTCCCTTAAATCCGTTGCGCATTGTTATTTTTGCATCTGCTTGGATAGGGATGGAGATACTAAGAAGTACACTATTCACGGGCTTTCCTTGGCATATCATAAGTGCTGTTTGGGCAAACTGGCTCCCTATATTGCAAATGAGTTATTATCTTGGTGTCTTTGGCCTTGGGTTTCTAACGGTCCTTATGGCGACTGTTCCTATTATTTTGCTGGATCAAACGCGGCTTCGAAATCGTGTTTTCACTGGATTATTAGCGGCAACTATTATTATGGCCGGTACATTGGTTGGTCTGATGCGCCTATACAATAATGAGACCCATTTTCATTTGGAGACGAATTTACGATTAATACAAGCGAATGTCCAACAATATGAAAAATGGAAGTCTCACCTGATTGATGGGCATTTTGATAAGCATTTGCGCTTGTCTCGCGCGGGTGATCAGGAGGGACGTGCACAAGGGATTAAATTGCTCATTTGGCCAGAAGCCTCTGTGCAAAGCGATTCGTTTGACCGTGAAGCTTCAATTGAACGTTGGCGTATCTCAAAATTATTAGAGTTTGGTGCCTTTGCTATTGTCGGCGCTCCTCGCTATCAACAAACACCAGATGGTATCAATTATTATAACAGTTTGTTTGCCCTGAACCGTAAAGCTGATTTATATGCCCGTTATGATAAGCACCATCTTATTCCTTTTGGTGAGTATATGCCCTTGCAGTCTTTTTTTGGTTTGATAGGACTTGACAGCCTAGCCACGAGTGTACCATTTTCATCTGGATTAGGTCCACAAACGATACAATTGCCAGGCATTCCATCTTTTTCACCGCTCATTTGTTATGAAGTTATTTTTCCAAGCGCGGCTATTGATTTTACCCAGCGCCCTGAGTGGCTTTTGAATATTACCAATGATGGTTGGTTTGGTCTAACCGAGGGGCCTTATCAACATTTGGCTTTAGCACGCATGAGGGCGGTAGAAGAAGGCTTGCCCCTTGTGCGTAGCGCAGGGACTGGGATCAGTGCTGTTATTGATCCATTGGGACGGACGATTACCCAACTTGATTTGGGTCATGAGGGCATATTGGAAAGCCCACTGCCGTTAGCACTGCCTGCGCCAACTGTGTCGAGTGATTCGCGTTTGCTGATTATAGGGTTTTTAACAAGCTTTATTTTAATTTTTGCCATTATAAGTAGAATATATATTTTAAGTAATCACGGTTAAGTTAAATTTAAGGTCAATATCATATATTTACGGTATTCCGAGTTGTCATTCTTTGGAAATCATCGTAATAGTGGCAGTTTGATAACAACGTATAATAGTGATACTATGAAATCTAAGGGGATAATATGCCAGATCCAATTGATATACATGTGGGATCAAGGGTGCGTCTAAAGCGGACGATGATGGGCTTAAGCCAAGAGAAATTAGCAGTTGCTCTTGACCTTACGTTCCAACAAGTCCAGAAATATGAGCGTGGCTCAAATCGCATTGGCGCGTCTCGTCTCGTTCAAATAGCCGCGATTCTTGATACTTCGGCAGGGTCATTTTTCGAAGAAATGCCTGAAGAAATTACGGGCTTTGGCCGTAAAGGCATGTCTGAAGATGCGGAAGTATACGAGGTTGACCGAAGTTATTCTCGACGTGAAACATTAGAGCTAGTCCGAGTGTTTTTTAGAATAGAAGATGAAACCTTAAGACAAAAAGTGTATGATTTAATTGTTGCTATTGGTGAAGGCGAATTTCATTTTAATGCAGCCGAGTCTTTAGACAGTTAAAAGTAATTTTTACAAAATGGTCTGTTAGGCCATCAGTTTGTTGTGCGAAGCAAATCTTGACGATTGATGTATTCATACCCTAAAAGCACCGCATGACTGACCACTTAAAAAAACCATTAGCCTTTAAACAGCCTGAGACTTTTAAGCCACCAGAACATCGCTTTTTCGGGCGGCGTAAAGGCCCACATTTGTCTGCGCGCAAGCAGAACTTGATTGAACAACTCTTGCCTAATATTAGCATAACTTTATCTGAATTTGATGAATCATTAGGTGCAGATCAAAAGTATCGATTAAACGAAGATGAAGTTTTTGATCAGTCTAGGCGGGCTCTATGGCTTGAGATTGGGTTTGGTAAGGGGGAACATTTGGCATGGCAGGCCAAAAGATTTTCGGATGTGGGGATTATCGGCTGCGAACCATACCTCAATGGTGTTGCGGGCTTATTAACGGCTGTTGCAGAGCAGCAGTTAGATAATGTCCGTATTTACGGCGATGATGCACGGCATGTTATTTGGTCACTGCCCGATCAGTCTATTGAGCGCGTCTTTTTATTGCATCCTGACCCTTGGCCAAAAACGCGACATGCGCGGCGCAGGTTTGTGAATCCAAGCAATTTAGATCAAATCGCACGAATCATGATTGATGGTGGTGAATTGCGCATCGGTACAGATCATCCTACTTATAGGGAATGGACGTGTGCGCAAATGATATGGCGCGAAGATTTTACTTGGCTTGCTGAAACACCAGATGATTGGCTAAATCGGCCCGATGATTGGCCCGAAACGCGCTATGAAGCTAAGGCTATTGAAGGCTTTGCGACCTATTTTCGTTATAGACGTAACTCACGCAGTAGCAAATCTTAAAACATAAACCATTGTATACTCATGCGGCAATTTAGGTAATCCGCATATCTTTGGTGAATATGCTTGCGCCTGAGCATTCTTCTTTGTATATAGGGGCAACTTCTCCCTGAGTATTGATCTTATTCTGGGGTGAGCCGAACGGCTCACTTTACCATTAGGTATATCTGATACTAACAGTTCAGACCATTGATTAAGACCATGCACAGGATTATTTAAAAGGATATGTGTGGTGAGTGAACACACAAAACATATTCAGGACTTAATCGCACCTGTTGTCATCGACATGGGGTATGAGCTAGTGCGCGTTTCATATGGCGGTGGTCGAAAACCAACCTTACAAATCATGGCAGAGCGTCCTGATGGGACAATGGGCGTTGATGATTGTAGTAAACTAAGCCGCGAGATTTCAGTTCTTTTGGATGTGGAAGACCCTTTAAGTGGTGAATATTTGCTTGAAGTCAGTTCCCCCGGTATTGACCGTCCTCTAACCCGCGGAAAAGATTTTGAACGCTGGTTAGGCTTTGATGCCAAGATAGAAATGCAGGACCAAATCGATGGGCGGCGGCGTTATCGGGGTAAGCTACGATCCTTTGATGGTGAGATATTAAATCTGAGTACCGATGAAGGTGATGTAACTTTGCGTTTTAAAGGTATTTCTAAGGCGAAGCTGCTTTTAACGGATGAGCTGCTTGAATTTGTTCAAAAAGATGAAAGACATTAGCGTGAAATGGGTGTCATAAGCATCCTTAACTTAAAGCCAAAATACAGGCACGGGCAGGTCAGGCACGGGCAAGTATAGTGGCAACAACGGAGAATGTGTAATGGCACATGCTGTCAGTGCAAACAGACTGGAACTTCTACAGATCGCCGATCTTGTAGCGCGTGAAAAATCGATTGATAAGGACATTGTTCTTGATGCAATGGAGGAAGCTATTCAAAAAGCGGCGCGGTCTCGCTACGGCGCTGAGAATGAAATTCGCGCCCAAATCGATAAAAAAACTGGTGATATCCGTTTGTTCCGTGTTCTTGAAGTTGTTGATTTAGTTGATGAGCCTGCTGTACAAATCTCCCTTGAAGAAGCCCGCGAAGACAAACCAGACGCTGAAGTTGGTGATTATCTTGCTTCTACGCTTCCACCGATGGATTTTGGCCGCATTGCTGCGCAAACCGCCAAGCAAGTGATTACGCAAAAAGTCCGGGATGCGGAACGCCAACGCCAGTATGAAGAATATAAAGACCGCGTCGGCGAAATTATGACGGGTGTTGTGAGGCGCGTTGAATATGGGAATGTTATCGTTGACCTTGGACGCGCCGAAGCTGTGATGCGCCGTGATCAGGTGATCCCGCGTGAACATATTCGCCAAAGCGAACGTATTCGCGGTTTTATCTATGAAGTGCGCCGTGAAAATCGCGGGCCGCAAATTTTTATGAGCCGCACAAAACCAGAGTTTATGGGGGCCTTGTTTGCTCAAGAAGTCCCAGAAATTTACGATAGTATCATTGAAATTCGTTCTGTCGCCCGTGATCCTGGCAGCCGCGCGAAAATAGCTGTGGTTTCTAGCGACCCTTCGATTGATCCTGTTGGGGCTTGTGTCGGTATGCGTGGGTCACGTGTGCAAGCGGTTGTCAATGAATTGCAAGGTGAAAAAATTGATATCATTCCTTTCACGGACGATGTGGCATCCTTCATCGTGAATGCCTTACAGCCTGCCGAAGTTGCCAAGGTGGTGATGGATGAAGAAAATGCCCGTGTTGAGGTCGTGGTACCTGACGACCAGCTTTCATTGGCGATTGGCCGGCGTGGTCAAAATGTCCGCCTTGCGAGCCAGCTAACAGGCTGGACCGTTGATATTATGACCGAAGCGGAAGAAAGCGAACGCCGACAAGAGGAATTTATGGCGCAGAGTAATCTGTTTATGAAAGCCTTGGATGTGGATGACACTTTGGCGCATTTATTGGTTGCCGAAGGATTTACTGAGCTGGAAGAAATCGCTTTCGTTGAACCCGAAGAACTGCTTGCCGTTGAGGGCTTTGAAGAAGATTTGGTTACCGAGCTTCAGCGCCGTGCTGGGGATTTCCTTGAAAAAGCTGCCCGGGAGGCCGATGATAAACGCATCGAAATAGGTGTGTCTGATGATGTCGCTGACATCGAAGGTTTGACGCCGCAAATGCTTGTGACGCTTGGCGAAGATCAAGTGAAAACCTTAGAAGATTTTGCGGGCTGCGCAGCGGATGAACTCACCAGCCCAGAAGATGGTATTCTGCGTAAATTCCCACTGACAGAATCCGTGGCTAGCGATATGATTATGTCAGCGCGTGTGGCTTTGGGGTGGATTACCGCAGAAGAAGCTTTTGCAGCTTCTAATGAGCATACAAATGCTGAAGGCGAAGAAGAAAGTAATGAAACGGCAGACGACGGGCAAGTGTCAAATGAAACTTCAGAGGCAACAGAAACACCTACAGAATAAAGGATGAGTTTTTGGTTGTTGCCGCAAAGAAAATACCTGTTAGAAAATGCGTTTTAACAGGTAAAATAGGGGATAAAACTGGCTTAATCCGCTGTGTGATGGGGCCAGATGGTCTGACCCCTGATGTGGCAGAAAAATTACCAGGACGCGGGATTTGGTTATCTTGTGACCGCAAATTGATAGAAAAGGCGATCAGTGACGGCAAGCTTATTAAATCCGTTGCGCGGTCACTAAAAGCCCACGTGGCAAAGGGTGATGTGCACCCATCATTTGGGGCGCTTTGCGAGAGCATAATGCGCCGGCGTTGCCTTGACCGTTTGGGACTAGAGCAAGCCGCCGGCAACTTGATAACCGGCTTTGATAAGATCAAAGCGGCGATAAAAAAGGAAAGTGGTACAAGCGCCATATTGCTGTGTGCCCATGATAGCGGCGAGGATGGCCGCAAAAAAATTCAAACGGCGGTGGGGTATGACATCCCTGCTGGTTTAATTTTTACCCGTGAAGAGCTGTCAAAAGCTTTGGGACGAGATAACGTAGTGCATGTGCTTTTGTTTAAAAGTGGCGGCACGAAAAGTTTGGTGGGCGATTTAGCCCGCCTAGAAGGATTGATGCATTAGTGCATTCGGTTTATAATGCGAAGGTAACCTTATTAACAAGGTCGGGCCTTAGCTGATTTGGCAACTGCCAGCTTTAAAGCGCGTGATGCGTTAAGGAATGAAGAAGAGTATGCGCGACGATAAAAAACTAACACTCACTCCGCGTACCACACTCGGTGTTACCAAAGGTGTTGAAACTGGCCAAGTTCGCCAAAATTTTTCGCATGGCCGTACAAAAGCTGTCGTGGTTGAACGTAAGAAAAGGCGTGTATTAGCCAAGGGCGGGGCTGATATAGCGGCGACTGAGACCGTTTTTGCACATAAGCCAGTAGCACCGACAGGGTATAAACCGAAAAAGAAAAAAGGCGATAAGTCTGGGAATTTGACAAATACCGAGATGGAAACCCGTCAAAAAGTGTTGGAAGAAGCAAATGCCCGGGCCGAGCAAGAGGCAAAGGACCGTGAAATTGCTGAAAAGCGGCGCCTCGTTGTTGAAGCAGAACGCAAAAAGCAGGAAGCAACGGCAGCAGCTGCGGCTGAAAGTGAAGAAGATATCGCGCGTCATCAAGCGGAATCAGATGCTAAGAAAAAAGCTGAGGAAGACGCAAGGCTAAAAGCGGAAGCAGAAACAGAGAAAAAAGCAGAAGAAGATCGTTTACGCCGTGAAAAAGCAGAAGAGGAAGCAACACCCGAGTACGAGTTTAAAATGCTTATGTGGGATTTTTTAAGTAAATGCACCGTGAGTATTGTCAAGTCCGATCTGTTGGATGGTGCCTGCTATTACAATCAAAAGACAAA
>JABABO010000236.1 GCA_014238195.1 Kordiimonadaceae bacterium
ATCGGGAAAAAGTTTACTGAGGCGAACATGCGGCGTGTTACCAATCGTTTCTAATATCGATAAGACTTTCATTGTACTTCCCTTATTTGAGTATTGGGTGTGAATAGATGTATGCTTTTCTGTTTAAGCCTATATGCCACTGCCGTCCATCTCGTCGGCATAGGTGATCATGTCTTCGGTGTGTGAAGGCTTAAACATCACACGCGAACGCGCAGGAACAGACCGTGTTAGCCACACATTACCACCAATCAAGCTGCCTTGCCCGACAATTGTTTCGCCGCCCAAAATTGTCGCATTCGCATAGACAGTCACACCGTCTTCAAGGGTGGGGTGGCGTTTATTGGACTGTGAACCCTTTTCGACCCGCAATCCGCCTAGTGTGACACCTTGGTATAGTTTCACATGATCCCCAATGACGCATGTTTCGCCGATCACCACGCTTGTCCCGTGATCAATATAGAAAGAAGACCCAATTTTCGCCCCGGGATGAATATCAATACCCGTGCGTTGGTGCGCGAATTCGGTCATCAAACGAGGTAATATGGGAATATCTGCATGCAAGAGCGGATTAGCCAAACGGTAGACAGCAACAGCATAAAATCCGGGATAACTGAGGATAACTTCCTCTAATGTTTCGGCGGCTGGGTCACCATCAGCAAGCGCCTGTGCGTCTAGCAAGCATTCTTCAGCAATTGATGGTAACTGCAATAAATAGTCTTCAACGATTCGTGGGACCCGTTCACTGTCCTTAAGGCAGCTAATAATACTGTTTAATTCCCGGTCTATTTCTGTTAGCCGAATTTCTGCTGGGCGACGGGTCAATTTACAGTTTGCAAAATGCGGAAACATAAGCGCCATCAATTGGCCCAACACAGCGCCGACACTGTCTAAGGTTAAACCACATAACCGAGGGTGCTGAGCCGCTTGTTGCTCCAACGACCATGCTAAATCTTTATACTTAGTCAGGTCTTTGTTTGGCTCGTGATAATTTTCATTAGCCAATTTTTTTCTATTAGAAAGGCCCATGCGATCGTCCATGATGTTTCCCTCAACCTTTTAGTCGCTTAAATCTTAACCAGCGTGTCGGCGATACTCTAATCGACCCTTGATCACTGTTTGTATCATAGCATATTGGTGATCTTAATGCTTTCACAAGATGGGTGCGGATGAATTTTTCTTCATTTAGGGACGAATTAAGCTAATCCGAATTTTTTGCCCCCAACAAATGCCCAAAACCTGTCTCAATAATCAATTCATGACTACGTTCTACAACATCATGCTCAAGACGGGTCATGAATTCTGCTTTACTGAGACCAGCTTCAATCGGCTCACAAACTTCAAAAATAACCGTACCAGAGCGATGCCAAAACCCGCGTGTCCAGCACGCGCCTGTGGATGTGGCGATGGGATAAACTGGTATCTCGCCTTGTTCCTGAATGAAATACGCACCCGCCTTTAATTCACGGTGATGACCAATGGCAACACGGGTGGCTTGTGGATAAACAATAAGCGGCTGCCCCTTTTCATTGATCTTTTTAGCAACATCTTGCATGCCACGGTGGGCTTTACCAGTGCCACGGTAGACCCGGATGACATTCATTTTGCGCAGTAACTGGCCAATCAAGGGTAATTGAAACAGTTCTTTCTTAGCAAGAGCAGTGACATCATGACGCAGAAAAAAAGCCAGCATTGGATCCATATAACTTTGATGCGCAGCGGCAATAACAAGCGCCCCTTCTTTGGGCATGCGTTCAGGAAAGCGGTATTCAAAGGTGATCCCCATGATATGGCGGGCCAGCCAAACCGATCCCAGACAAAAGCCATGTATGCCTTTGCGTACTGGACCTTCTCCTGGCAATAAACAAAGGGGCAGAATCAGCAAACAATAAACAACTGTGAAGCTGTAAAAAAGCAAATTAAACAAAATTGAGCGCACTATATTGCCGATTGTCATGATTTTATCATCGCTTTTGCTCCTAAAAAAAAAGCACTAAAACTACTTATTAATAATTACAAGGCAGAATGGCTTTAACTCAAGCAAAAAATCCGCTATTTTTTGAGTGAGGCGTGAAATATCTCGTAAATAGATCAAGGAACCTAATAATGACTGGTGATGAAAGAAGAAATGATGACCGCTTGCCAGTGATATGGAAGGGCGAACTTGTTGATAATGATGATAATAGCTATCCCTGCGAGGTCCGCGATATATCATGGGCTGGTACCTTAATCACGTGTGAACATGATTTTGCCATGGGGACCGAGTTATTGTTGCTCATTACAGAAATTGGCGAATTTGCTGGTAAAGTCAAGTGGGCTGGTAGCGGACAACTTGGTTTGTATTTGATGGCTGGTTCTGATTTGGAATTAAAGAAATTTGCAGAAGCTGCTGGCTGCGAAATTAGCGAAAAGCCTATGGCACCAGAAGACATGACATAAACTTGCCCACTGAAAGCATCATTTTCATCCAGAAACTTAATTTTCCTTGACGAATAATGTTATAGTATAATATTTGTATCATACTTGGTTGGACCCTTTTATCACACACTTCGGCATTGAACACTGTGACACAAAAACGAGCATATTCTAACAGCTTTGCAACATTGCTTTTGCTCGCCTTCATGGGTGTGCAGATGGTGGCGTTGATAGACCGCACCCAATACGGTGATATGGACCACACCCACGGCGGTACCCCGTGTGTAATCACCAGTGTACATAATAATAATGATGATTTAGCTTTCCCTGAAGCAGAGCTATTTGTAGCAGATGGTTATCAGGATGTTGTCCAATCGAAAAGTGATACTGTAAAGACCCGCAAAATTCTAAGCCATCATTTTTTTGGTCGTGCACCCCCTTCGTTGTTCTTATAAAATTAAAGTCCATACTGCACTTACGCAGTCCTTTTTATTGTTAATAGTAAGAGCAAAAAATCATGCTTATTCAAAACGTAGTGAACAAAGCTGCCACATATCTATTTTTAGCGAACACAAGTGCACTTTTTTTAACGTTATCTGTCCAAAGTGCGGATGTTGCCCCAACCCATGATCACAATTTGGAAGAAATTATTGTTTCAGCCGCATTTGATGGCCGTAAACTTGGGGAAACCATTTTAGGGGCCGCCGTCTTAAAGCGAGACGATATTTTACAGGAACTCGATGGATCGCTGGGTGAAACACTCAAGCGCCAATTAGGGATTTCCTCGACATTTTTTGGACCTGGTGCGAGCCGCCCTATCATTCGTGGCCTTGGCGGTGATCGTATCCGTGTTCTTGATGCAGGTCTTGGGGCCATTGATGCCTCATCGACCAGTCCTGATCATGCTGTTGCTGTTGAACCAGCATTGGCTGAGCGCATTGAGATACTGCGCGGCACTGCCATGCTCATGTATGGGAGCAGCGCTGCTGGTGGTGTGATTAATGTGTTTGACGGTCGCATCCCATCAAGTACGCCAGAAAATGGCCTTAAAGGTGCCCTGCGTTACGGTCATGGAACGGTTGATGATAGTGATGAATTTTCTGGTTCTGTGAATGCCCAGATTATGGAAAGTGGTGGCACAAAATTTGTTATGCACGGTGGTTTTTCTTGGCGTGATACAGGGGACTATAAAATACCTGGATATGCTGAAAGTACTGCACTGCGCGCAGAAGAGCATTCAGAAGAGGAGGGCCATGAAGAAGAAAGTGAGCATGACGACGATCACGGGGAGGAAGAACTGGCTTTTGGAATTGCCGATAATTCTGCTGTGAAGTCATTATCAGGTTCAATGGGATTTTCAGCGCTTTTTTCAAATGGTTTCCTTGGCTTTAGCATTAAAGGATTAGATATAGACTATGGCATTCCTGCTGGTCATGCGCACGAAGAAAACCACGAGAACGAAGACCGTGATGACGAAGATCATGATGACGAAGATCATGGCGAAGACGATCACGAAGATGAGCACGGGGAAGATGAGGTTACAATCGCCCTTGATCAGGTCAGATACGATCTGGCTGGCGAATTTTCAGGAAATTATGGCGTCTTCAAGAAAGCAAAATTTCGGTTTGGGTACGCTGATTATGAACATACTGAGCTAGAAGGCGAAGAAATCGGTACTGTGTTTACGAATGAAGGGTATGAAGGTCGTCTTGATTTGATTGAAAAAGGCGACGATAGCTGGGCTGGTGCAACTGGCTTTTCCTTTCGTAAGCGTGATTTTGTCGGTGTCGGCGCAGAAGCATTTGTCCCTGCAACACTCAGTAAACAATATGGTGTCTATAGTGTGAAAGAATTGACATACGGTGATCTGATGGTCGAAATTGGTGGCCGTCTGGAACACACAAGCATCAAGGCGGATAGCCTGAACGCCAATCACAGCTTTACTGGATTTAGTGGGTCAGCTGGTATGGGATATGATATCAATGAAGACCTGTTTGTGGGCATTACAGCCTACCGTACTGAACGCGCCCCAGCTACCGAAGCACTTTTTAGTAGTGGCCCCCATCTTGCCACCAACTCCTATGAATTGGGGGACCAAAGTTTAGGCCTAGAATCCGCCCTTGGTGTTGAGGGAACCATGACCTATACCAGCGGTCCATTTGGTTTTACCGTGAATGCATTCCATACGGATTATACTGATTTCATCTATGAAGCAGAAACGGGCCAAATCATTGATGACTTACCCGTTTTTCAATTCCAAGCACGAAATGCCCGTTTTTACGGCATCGAATCAAAAGCTGAAATGCATTTAGGGCATTTAAGTTTATGGGGGAAGACATTGGATTGGCACCTGGATACGCAATTGGATTATGTGCGTACATCCCTGAAAGGGCAAAGTGACCCTTTGCCACGCATTCCACCACTTTCCGTTTTAGCGGGTTTGGATGTATCAGGGAAAGTCTTTCATGCGCGGGCAGAAATTGCTTATAACGCGTCTCAAAATCGGGTTACTTCTTTTGAACGTCCCAGCGAAAGCTATACGCTGATAAATCTATCAGCTAGTGTTCAGCCGTTTGAAAATAAGGCCATTCGCTTTGATATAAAAGCAAATAATCTGTTTAATAGCGAGGCACGTCAGCACACCAGCTTTTTAAAGGATTTAATTCCTTTGCCAGGGCGTAACTTAAAAGCCTCTGTCAGGTTTGCATTTTAGGATGATGTTTGAAGGCGGCTTTACAGATCGCTTGTTTAGGCCGCCTTCAAATAAAACTTTAACCAAAGCCCACTAAGCGTTCTTTAATGATCGCATCAGCTTGATTCATAATATTATCGATCAGCTCCTTACAGGTGGGAATGTCATTGATCAGGCC
>JABABO010000188.1 GCA_014238195.1 Kordiimonadaceae bacterium
CTATTTCTTCCGCCACGGTGTATTCGTTTTCTTGAGTGTCGGTCATTTGTGCACATTTTCCAAAGTTGAGTGCGTTTCTAAGGTAATTATACAAAGATCATGTTAATTTTATGACAACAGCGCTCATTTTTCGGCTAGTTGCGCAGCAATCCAGTTGTCAATTTTATTTTCGAGCAAGCTCAGTGGCAATGAGCCATCTTCAAGCACACGGTCATGAAAGGCCCGCACGTCAAAACCCTCCCCAAGGGCCGCTCTAGCGCGTTTCCGTAGTTCCATAATCTTCAACTGCCCGATTTTATAGCCCAAAGCTTGGCCCGGCCAAACGGCGTAGCGTTCAATTTCAAATGTCGCTTCTGACAGGTGAATGCCTTCTGTTTTAATCGAATATTCTATCGCGTCTTCCCGCGACCAGCCTTGAGCATGCATGCCCGTATCAACAACCAAACGCACAGCACGGTGCAATTCTGCTTGTAAGCGCCCTAGATCGTCCACAGGGTCCCCTTCATACAAGCCCATTTCAGCTGCCAAACTTTCCGAGTATAAGCCCCAACCTTCACCTGCTGCATTTGAATATAAAATTGTGGTCATGATTGGAAGCTCGTCTGACATGCCAAGAATAGTTTGCATATGATGGCCGGGGTTTGTTTCATGATATGTTAGCGTTTGTAGACTGTAAGAAGGGCTGGCTGCGATATTGGCAAGATTAATCCAAAAGGTACCCAACGTACCAGCCTCGGACGACGGGGCATCATAGCAAGCCCCACACCCTGTTAGCTCGCGCCGCTTTGGAATGGCTTTAATAGCAACATCTTGGTCAGGTAACAGGCCAAACCATTTAGGTAAAACTTGGTTCATGCGGTTCAAGTCATTGCGCATATCAGCAATAAGCTGTCCACGCCCTGCCTCAGTATCCTCATAAAGATATTGTGGGTCATTCAACAAAATCTGCATGCGTTCACCGACAGTTCCGTCTGCCATGCCAATCAGGTTTAACAGCGTATCCATTTCAACGTGAATACGGGCGACCTCAGAAAGGCCAAGGTTATGAATTTCCTGAGCGCTTAATGTTGTATCGGTCATATGAGTGATCATAGCATCATAGAACGCTTCCCCGCCTTTCAAGCGAAAGACACCCACATCATGGCTGGCCTCAGTGCGCAGGGCTAACAGTGCGGCTTTTAAAGATTTGGTTCCTGCATAAAAACCATCTTCAAGGGCTTTTATCACTTGTCCGGTATAATCGGCTGTGTTCATGAGGTCGCTTGCAAGCATTTTTGCAGTGAATGTTGTCAGAAGTGCATGATCTTTCACAGCCGTGACAAGCTGGGCGTCCAAAGCCTTGATAATATTATCCAAAACAAAATCAGGTGGTACCACACCTAGGTCACGGTCATGGTGCAGTTTTTTGATCACACCTGAGACCATATTAGGATAATCATTTAAACGCGCGATATATCCCTCAGCGTCTTGGGGCGTTTTAATAACTGCCTTTTCTTCCATGACGGTCATGACTTCAATGTGCGGGCCAGATAAATGGCTGATGGGATAAACAAGGAACCAATTACCATATTCGCCAATCACGCTACCGTATTCAACGGTTTCTGCGGGACGCAAAGCACCTTCCAATGCATAAGCAATAAGCGCGTAGCTTGTTTTTTGGCGCGGTGTATAGCCCTTAATGTCTAAGGCTTTTAAATCTGCTAGGATATTTTGCACACCCAACCGACGGGCTTTTTCACTGGCAGGATCATAATGGCTAATCTGTGCAGATATTGCTGTGCCCGCTTGTGTGTCGGTCAGTCCATAATATGTACCCACTTCTGGGCGAAGGGCCACATAGCGCGCCGTAATAGCTGCCATATCAGCCTTGAACGTATTTTGTTCTACAGGCGTTTCATTCGCAGGTGTCGAGGTTTTATTCGCCGTTTGATCACATGCAGCGAGC
>JABABO010000008.1 GCA_014238195.1 Kordiimonadaceae bacterium
TGTGCCAAATCAGTTTAATCTAACGATTGAAACACATTTAAATCCAAAGGAAAACACACGTTTGAGCGGGCTATATTGGTCTGGTGGAAATTTTTGTACCCAATGTGAAGCAGAAGGCTTCCGTGATATGACTTACTTTATGGACCGGCCAGATGTTATGGCGCCATATTCAGTCCGTATTGAAGGGGACAAACAGGACCATTCAGTCATGCTTTCAAACGGTAACCCAGTTGGATCTGGTGATTTAGCGAGTAGCCGTCATTATGTTGAATGGGACGACCCACATGCCAAGCCCAGCTATTTGTTTGCACTGGTGGCTGGCAACTTGGCCCGCGTACATGACACTTATAAAACCATAAATGGTGATGTTGTTGATCTGAATATCTATGTACGCTCAGATGATGTTGAGAAATGCGATTATGCCATGCAATCACTAAAGCGGTCAATGAAATGGGACGAGGACGTGTATGGCTTAGCTTATGATTTGAGTGTTTATAATATTGTTGCAGTTTCAGATTTTAATATGGGGGCGATGGAAAATAAGGGCCTTAATATTTTTAACACCAAATATGTGCTTGCCACTGCCGAGACAGCCACCGATACAGACTTTGATCATGTTGAAGGTGTTATCGGGCATGAGTATTTTCATAATTGGACAGGGAATCGGGTTACATGTCGTGACTGGTTTCAGCTCAGTTTAAAAGAAGGCCTTACAGTTTTTCGTGATCAAGAATTTTCAAGCGATATGACATCGCGCGCTGTCAAACGCCTTGATGACGTACGGACATTACGCACGTTTCAGTTTCAGGAAGATAGTGGACCTTTGGCGCATAATGTGCGTCCCGAAAGTTATATCGAGATCAACAATTTTTACACATCAACAGTTTATAACAAGGGGGCGGAAGTTATCCGCATGATTCATACTATAATTGGGGCAAATGCCTTCAGGGATGGAATGGATTTATATTTTGAACGTCACGATGGCTGCGCTGTGACTTGCGAAGATTTTGTTGTGGCGATGGAAGATGCGAGTGATAGTGATTTGTCCCAGTTCCGTTTGTGGTATAGCCAAGCTGGCACACCGCATGTTTCTGTGGTGCGCCAGCGTGACGGTGATGATGTTATTCTGACACTTAAACAAATGTGTTCGCCAACCCCTGGACAAATTGACAAAAAGCCTTTGCATATGCCCATTAAGGTTGGCTGGGTGGGGCCAAACGGCGACACCCTTCGACCAAAATTACATCAAAATAATCAGGAGCAATCATCAGATGAGTATGTGCTTATGTTCAACAAATCTGAGCAATCCTTCCGATTTTCATCATTACCAAATGGATGTGTACCAAGCCTGCTCAGAAATTTTTCTGCCCCCATAACGCTTCAAACTGATCTCAGTTTTGAAGAAAATTTGCATATATTTCAGTTTGACAGCGATGCCTTTACGTGCTGGGAAGCGGGGCAATCACTGGCAAGTCAAAGTATACTTGGTGAATTATCATTGGATTCTGTTGCTGAATTTATTGCGGCAGTTGGTACTTTGCTGGATGATACAGCACGCGCCCCAGCCTTGACGGCTGAATTGCTGACTTTACCAAGTGAAATCATCGTTGGACAAAAACAAGACATTCTAAACCCCGAAGGCATTCACTATGGACGAGAAGACCTTATAGAACGGATCGCACATACGTTTAAGGAGCGCTTGATCGAATTATATTATGAACTTAATGAAACTAGTTCTGGTGAACCAGAATTACAAATGAATAAGGGGCGCCGACGTTTGAAGAATGTTTTGCTTGGTTATATTGGCAGATTAAAAGACGGTGAAAAAATTGTATGTAATCAGTATAAAAATGCTTCAACTATGACAGATATAATGGCAGCATTCAGCCTTATTACATCCTTTGATTACCCTCGGCGTGATCGAATGATTGCCGATTTTTATGATAAGTGGCATCATAACGATTTGGTAATCGATAAATGGTTTTCAGTCCAAGCCCAAAGTCCTCGATTAGATACAATTGAAACTATAAAGTCGTTGTTGGAACATGATGCTTTTTCAATATTAAACCCGAATCGCTTGCGTGCATTAGTTTCTAGTTTTTCGATATTAAATCAGCGTGTCTTCCATAATACTAGTGGTGAAGGGTATCAATTACTAGCTGATATGATTATTAAAGTTGATTCGGTTAACCCACAAACGGCAGCTCGTCTGATTTCGCCCTTAGGAAAATGGAAAAATATGCCAGCTAAACAAAAAAATGTGATGAAATCACTACTAAATGGAGTTTTGGAGGTTAAAACAATCAGTAACGACGTAAAAGAGCTTGTTTTAAAATCACTCAGGCCTTAAAGTTAATTGCTGGTTAAGGAAGTCTGTGAATAAACGCAACTTTAGATTATTTTCTTTCCTTCTTTAAGGAAATATGATATTTGGACTTTATTCATAATTGACTGGTATCTATACAGGTATCGGTTGGGGAACAGGCGGACAAGAAATTTATTGTTCATAGTAGGATCATAAATTTTGCAATATAATATTATAAGGTGAAGAAAAATGATGAAAACTCCAGATCCAGTTGATATACATGTTGGTGGACGTGTGCGCGCTCGTCGGAAGATGATGGGCCTCTCACAAACACAACTTGGTCAAGAACTGGGTGTTACATTTCAACAAGTTCAAAAATATGAGCGTGGTACGAATCGTATAGGCTCAAGTCGCTTGTTTCGCGTCTCTAATGCTTTAGATGTGCCTGTGGCTTATTTTTTTGAAGGCGCAGAAACCAAATTACCTGATTATAATCCCATGGGAGGGGCTTTAGACGGTGATGCTTTTGAAAAGCAAGAGACACAAGAGTTAGTCGAAGCTTATTATCGTATTGCCGATCCTCGTATTCGTAAAAAGGTTCTTGGACTTGCAAGACTGCTATCAAGCGGTGTTGATGAATACGGCATGTAAATACGCCGGATATTATAAGATAAAGAAGCGTGGCTTTTGCCGCGCTTTTTTTTATTTTTATTGTATCGCTTATCAAGACCTAGCCATATATCCAAATGCGGTGAATATTGATCCCCTTATTTGGCTATAAGTCTTTGTATCGGTTCGACTTATCAATAAATAATGAAACCATTATTTATTGGTCTCGCTATACCTAGCTGCACCAGCCAACTATAGCCAATTGCGGTGAATATTGATCACCTTATTTGGCTATAAGTATTTGTTTCGGTTTGACTTATCAATAAATAATGCACTCATTATTCATTGGTCTCGCTATATTCCATTATTCTATCCTTTTGTATGTAGCCGACATTATAAATTTCCATTGAAGTATTGGCATAATGTATGCTAATACATATCTTATGGCATAACATATGCCAATATGGAAAGAAATAATTGAAAGGGAAGAAAATGGAAAGGTATTTGTCCAGTAGTCTACTGGCGAGCGTTAGTATTCTGGCGACCGCTGTTGCGGGTGCATCAGGTGTGTTGGCGCAAGAGCTAGGTTTGCTTGAAGAAATCATAATTACCTCTACTAAACGGCAGACTACATTACAGGATACGCCTGTCGCAGTATCGGTTGCTAGCGAAGTAACCATGGATCAGGCGCGAATTGTGGATATGAAAGACCTTCAGTCCGTAGTGCCTAGTTTACGTGTAGCTCAGTTGCAATCTTCTGGGAATACCAACTTCGTTATTCGTGGTTTCGGTAACGGAGCGAACAATCCAGGCATAGAATCATCAGTTGGAATGTTTGTAGATGGTGTTTATCGTTCTCGCACGATGGCACGTATTGGTGATTTGCCTAAAGTTGATCGTGTTGAGGTGCTAAGGGGGCCACAAAGTACCTTATTTGGCAAAAATGCGTCTGCGGGTGTGATCAATATTGTTAGTGCAGCACCTTCATTTGACCCGGAAGGGTATGTGGAAGCAGGATATGGCAATTTTAATAATGTGACTGCGAAAGCGTATTACAGTGATGGTCTGTCTGATACGGCTGCTTTCAGTTTGGGTGCGAATTATAACGAACGGGATGGTTATACAGCAGCAGTCGTTGACGGCGTAGACGATATCAATGATCGTTCCCGTTACAGCGCCAGAGGTCAGATGTTGTTCACACCTAATGAAAGAACATCCGTACGTTTGATTGCTGATTATTCAAAGCTGGATGAAGTTTGTTGTTCAATTACAAACATTCAAAACCAAGGGGCGGCAAATGTCATTCGTGCGCTAGGCGGGCAATTTGCAGATGACCAAGACCCATTTGTAAGGCTGTCATATGTGAATGCAACACCGTCCAACAAAATTGATGATTGGGGATTATCAGCGAGTGTTGACCACGAATTTGAAGGCTTTAATTTGACCTCAATCACCTCATATAGGGGTAATGATTCGGTTACAGATTATGATGCTGACTTTACATCATTGTCGATGATAAATCGGATCGAAGATGTCAATCTATCAACGTTTACTCAGGAAATCAGGTTGACTTCAACGGGTGCTAATAGGCTTGATTGGATGATCGGTGGTTTCTATTTTAAAGATAAGGTGGATTCAGAAGATACTTTGCATTGGGGTTCAGCTCTGCGCCCTTACATCAATGAACTAGCTGGTGGTCCAGCATTGATGACTGTTATGGAAGTAGAAAACGGTTTTGCGCCTGGTACATTTTTTGGCACAGGCTTGGCGGCGCATGAAAATTATGAGCAAGATAATACGTCTGTTTCCTTGTTTGGTACGCTAGACTTTCACGTAACCGACCGACTTACGATTACGGGCGGCCTAAACTACACCAAAGATAAAAAGACTATCAGTGCCATCAACAATGGCATCGACCCATGGTTCTCTTTGGATATTAATAGCGCGAACGGTACAGATATTTTGGCCAATGGTCAGATCATGGCGGCATGGGATGATCCTGCAAACCCACTTTATCAAGCGTTTATGGGGGCGTTTGGGGTTCCTCTTAGCCAAGAAACCCAAACATTGATTGCCAGCGGTGGCAGGACCGATTGCTCAGGCTGGTTATTTGCAGGGCTTTTTCCCCCAAATTCAAGGCGGTGTTATCGATAGTTTGAAAGGCCTGCAGTTCGTACCGCCTATGCTAAGCATTCCAAACAGCATCGAGACCGGTAAATCGAATGATGATGATTTGACCTGGAATATTCGGGCCGTTTTTGAAGCGAGTGAAAATGTTTCGGTGTATGTAGGTGCCTCAACAGGCTTTAAATCAACATCTTGGAATCTATCCAGAGCAAGTGCACCAGTCTATGCAGACGGTGAAGCCCTAGCCTTAGCTGGATTATTGCCAGATGTTTATGAGCTTGGTACGTCAGCAGCGACATCACTAGGGTTTGGAACGCGTTTTGCTGGGCCAGAAGAAGCTACGGTGTTTGAGTTTGGCTTGAAAACACGCTTTGAGCGCGGTGCGTTTAATCTAGCGATCTTTGATCAGTCGATTAAAGGGTTTCAGTCAAATCTATTCCAAGGCAATGGGTTTGTGTTGGCGAATGCTGGCAAGCAATCGACTAAGGGTTTTGAAGTTGACGCAACTTGGCTTCCCGTTGACGCGTTGACACTCACCTTTGCAGCCACTTACCTTGATGCCAAGTATGATGAGTTCGAGAATGCGCCTGGTCCAAACAATACGGTCGTTGATCTATCGGGGGAGCGGCCTGCGGGTATTCCAAAGTGGGCTACGTCTACGTCAGCAACCTGGAACTTCAATGTTGGTGACGCATTGGGTTTCATCCGTGCGGATTGGCAATATGAAAGCAATGTCCTGATGGTTGATAATATTCTTTCTGTCATTGGTGCCGAGCAGCCATATCGTAAGGTAAACACTGTGAATGCCAGTGCGGGCCTATCATGGGAAAATGGTTTATCTGCGCAATTATGGGCACGCAATCTGTTCAACGATGAATATTTAATGTCTGCGTTCCCTGGTGTATTGCAGCCAGGTGTGTTTAATGGCTATCGCAACCCACCAAGAACATTTGGTGTGAGCGTTCGCAAGTCATTTTAATATAGCGAGACCAATAAA
>JABABO010000005.1 GCA_014238195.1 Kordiimonadaceae bacterium
GGCTGATTTTATGTTTAATCGCATTATTCCAGGGGCAATAATTGGGATCGTTGTTGGTAATCTAATGATGATTTGGCTGGCAAAACGCACTGCGCAACAGATCGGCAATAATAAGCTAACGTCTATTCCATTGGGGATTGATCTGCCAACTGTATTTGGCATGGTTTTCTTTATCATTGGGCCTGTGTTCCTAGGGAAAAAAGCGGAACTAGGGTTAGGCGGCGCAGCGGAATTTGCGTGGGTCATTGGTATGGCAAGCGCAATTTGGATGGCACTCATCAAGTTTATTTTGTCGTTCTTTGGGAATTTGATGCAACGGGAAATGCCGCAAATGGCGCTGGTTGGGGCTATGGCAGGCATTGCAACTGTTTGGTTAGGTGCAGAAGCTGTGTTTGGTATTTTTGCGCTGCCAGAAGTGGGTATTTTGTCCTTGATGATTATGGCATTTGCTTTGATTGCAGGCCATAAACTGCCCTTTAATTTGCCAGGTGCTATTCTTGCTATCTTTGCAGGCACAGTGCTTTATTACATTCTTGCTTTTGCAGGCACGTCTCCAGATTACGCCATAAATGACATGCCTGCCCTAACCCCAACCATACCGAAACCTACACTTTTAGGCTTTTCTGCAATGTTTGGTGAAGTGACGAATTATCTGGGGCTTATTTTTCCATTTGGTCTTTTGATTGCGGCTAGTGCTGTGAATGTTGTTGCTGGGGCAAGGGTGATCGGTGATGAATATGATGCAGCAAAAGTAGTAAAAATTGATTCAGTTGCCACAGCTGTAAGCGCTTTTTTCGGCGGTGTCGTGCAAACAACACCGTATTTTGGCCATGCGACATATAAGCGTATGGGGGCGACAACAGGCTATGCTATTGGGGCTTCAACTGTGATTGCTGTAGGCGGGTTGCTGGGGGTGATTGCCTTTGCCAGCCAGTTGATTCCATCGGCAGTGCTCAAGCCCATCTTGGTGGTGGTTGCCAGTGATATTATGCGCCTAGCTTTTAGCGGCGGTGATGTACGCCATGCCCCCGCTTTATTATTTGCGATTATCCCAGCGATTTTAAATTATGCCTATACTAAAATTAATGACTTATATCTTACAGTCCATGAAGTCGCGGCCCATGTGATTAGCGCTGATTGGCTTGCATCATACGCCTTACTTGGTGCCCTGTCGCGTGGGTATATTCTGACCAGTTTAATTTGGGGTGCGCTTATGGTTTGGATTATGGACGGGTTGTTTAGACGGGCAGGGATCGCAGCGCTGGTCGCAGCCTTGTTAACAATATTTGGTGTTATACATTCTGTGTTGCCATCGGCTGGCATGTATTTACCTTGGGCCATGCCTGATCTTGGCGGCGGTGAACTGCTTGCCACGCGCCTTGCAATGGGTTATTTAATTGCTGGTCTTATCTTATTAAGTTTCACACTCATAAAAAAAGAAAATGATGAAAATGTCTAATGGACCTATCAATCAAGGGTGCGTGTTTAACCCCGACTGGTTAGAGGGTATCCGAGTGAATAAAAGTGCTGTTGAGCGTCGGATCAGTTCGCTTTCTGCACGCCGCAGTGTTAAAAAAGATGCCCAGATTGCTTGGCTTTTGAAGGCCATCAGCTGCATTGATTTAACCACACTGATGGGGGATGACACACCGGGTAAAGTGCGACGTATGTGCCGTAAAGCCATGAACCCTGTGCGCCGTGATATTCTGGACATTTTTGGTATGGGCGAGGCTGGCATTACAACAGGGGCTGTATGTGTGTATCACACAATGGTGCAGACAGCTGTTAGTACGCTTGGGGAAAGCGGTGTTCCTGTGGCAGCAGTTTCAACGGGTTTCCCTGCTGGCTTGATCCCCTTTGACCTGCGCCTAGAAGAAATAAAACGTTCTGTTGCAGACGGTGCCCGTGAAATTGATATCGTCATCACCCGTGAATATGTTTTAACGGGTGCATGGGAAAAATTGTATGAGGAAGTAAAAGCCTTTAAAGAAGCCTGCGGCCCTGCGCATTTAAAAGCAATTTTAGCAACAGGCCAGCTTGGCACAATGGGCGAAGTTGCCAAAGCATCGATGGTTGCTATGATGGCGGGCGCTGATTTCATCAAAACATCGACAGGTATGGAAGGTGTGAATGCGACCCTACCTATCTCGCTTGTGATGGTGCGTCAAATCCGCGATTTTTATGACCGCACAGGTCAAAGTATCGGCTACAAGCCAGCAGGTGGCATTAAAACGGCAAAAGAGGCGCTAACATATTTGATTTTGATGAAGGAGGAACTAGGCCGGGCGTGGATGGAGCCTGAGCTTTTCCGCTTTGGGGCTTCAAGTTTGCTCGGTGATATTGAACGGCAGCTAGAGTATCATGCTTATGGCGGCTACTCGGCGGGCTATAGGCATGCAGTAGGTTAGGGGCAAAGGACATGAATGTGAAAGAAAATTTTGAATCTATGGCGTATGCACCTGCCCCTGAAAGCCGGGATAAAGTGGATGCTTGGCTTGGCAGCCATCAGGCTAAAATGGGCATGTTTATAGGTGGGTCTTGGGTTGCGGGTCAGACACATTTTGCCAGCTATGCTCCGTCAACGGGTGAAAAACTAGCCGATATTGCCAGTGCGACACAGGAACAAGTCGATAGCGCCGTTGCTGCATCGCGCCTAGCCCAACCAAAATGGGCTGCCCTTGGGGGGCATGGTCGGGCGCGCGTCCTGTACGCCCTTGCCCGCCTTTTACAGAAACACAGCCGCTTTATGGCCGTACTTGAAAGTTTGGATAATGGCAAACCGATCCGCGAAAGCAGGGATATTGATATTCCCCTAGCAGCACGGCACTTTTATCACCATGCGGGATGGGCGCAGTTGATTGATGATGAACTGCCAGATCACATCCCATTGGGTGTGGCAGGCCAAGTGATCCCTTGGAACTTCCCTTTATTGATGCTGGCTTGGAAAGTGGCACCAGCGCTGGCTGCTGGTAATACTGTTGTTTTAAAACCAGCGGAATATACCAGCTTAACCGCTTTAAAATTCGCTGAGTTATGTCAAGAAGCTGGGCTGCCTAAAGGGGTGGTGAATATTGTCACAGGTGCTGGTGACGTGGGAGCGATGGTTGTCGCATCCTCGGTTGATAAAATTGCGTTCACAGGGTCAACGGCGGTTGGTAAAATTATTCGCCGCAGTGTCGCGGGATCGGGTAAAAAGCTAACGCTTGAACTAGGTGGAAAATCACCCTTTATTGTTTTTGATGATGCGGATATTGACGGCGCTGTTGAGGGGCTTGTCGATGCAATTTGGTTTAATCAGGGCCAAGTATGCTGCGCTGGATCGCGCTTGCTGGTACAAGAAGGCATTGCCGAAAATTTTATAGCGCGTGTGAAGCAACGAATGCAAAAGCTGCGTGTTGGCGACAGCTTGGATAAATGCACCGACATCGGTGCGATTGTGGATCAAGTTCAAAAAGATCAGATCGAAGCCATGCTGAACAAAGGGGTGGCGGAAGGGGCGACGATTTTCCAGCCCGCTTGCGAAATTCCTGCATCAGGTTTGTACCTACCTCCCACGCTTATCACTGATATTGGCAGCGATAGTCCCTTGATGCAGGAAGAAATTTTTGGTCCTGTGTTAAGCGCTATGACCTTCCGTACCCAGTTAGAAGCCGTGCAACTTGCCAATAATACACGTTACGGCCTTGCCGCGTCTGTTTGGTCTGAAAGCCTGTCACGGGCGCTGGAAGTGGCACCCGCCATCAAGGCAGGGGTCGTTTGGATTAATGGCACCAATATGTTTGATGCGGCTGTTGGTTTCGGTGGTATGCGTGAAAGCGGTTATGGCCGTGAAGGCGGGATTGAAGGCATGAAAGCCTACATGACCACCAAGTCAGAAAAAGCCCGTGAAAAATGGACAATGCCGAAACGCCCCCCTGAACTTGTGATGCCGAAGTCGGGTTCTGGGCTTGATGCGATTGATCAAACGGCCAAGCATTATATTGGTGGCAAGCAAGTGCGGCCAGATGGCGGCGGTGTTTTACCTGTGTCTGACATCAAGGGCAGTTATATGGGAACAGTCGCCGATGGCAATTACAAAGATATTCGCAATGCGGTTGAATCGGCAACAAAAGCGCAACCCAGTTGGGCAGGGCAGACAGCGCATTTGCGGGCGCAAATCCTGTATTATATTGCGGAAAATTTAAATGTCCGCGCAGATGAATTTGCAGCGCGTATTCGCAAAGCAACTGGGGTAACTGCACAAGCGGCAAGCAGCGAAGTGGAAAACGCGGTCGTGCGTTTGTTTGAAGCTGCAGCTTGGGCCGATAAATTGGATGGTAGGGTACATCAACCACCCATGCGCGGTGTGGCACTAGCGATGAACGAGGCAGTCGGCGTTATTGGCATTGTTTGCCCTGTGAAAAGCCCATTACTGGGGCTAGCGGTGCTTGCGGGACATGCCATTGCCCAGGGTAATGCTGTCGTGGTTATCCCATCGGGCATGTATCCACTTGTGGCAACTGATTTTTACCAAATTCTCGAGACATCGGACCTGCCAAACGGGGTGTTGAATATTGTTACGGGCAATAATGCCAGCTTGGCCCCGACGCTTGCCAAACACTACGGGATTGATGGTTTGTGGTATTTTGGACATCAGTCGAAGGAGATGGAGCAAGCCGCCGCAGAAAATATGAAACGCACGTGGCTCTGTGAAGGGTATGATTATGCGTGGGGTGACAAAAAATCGTTACCCGCCGCTAAAATATTATCACACGCGGTTGAGGTGAAAAATATCTGGGTCACTTACGGCGATGCCAATCAGTCGTCAGGCGGCTATTAATTTTAATCAAGCTTACTCATACTCCTTAATTCAAGGGTTTTCTTGCCCTTTTCAGCACTTGGGCTTGTTGATCTTAACGAATCATATACTTTTTGCTGTTACTGTGAACAAACAGGCAAGAAAGACGTGGGAATTGCTTAGGATTAGATTTCCTCTCTTCATTCAGATTTCCGTGTCTTCTTTTGCCTGTGATGTCTTGAAATCAGATATTAGGTTAAGTCAGCATGGCGGATATGAAGAAAACTGTAAAACGGGTCATGACAATCTGGTCAATCGTCTGGCAGTGTTCAGACGAACGAGAGTTATAGCCAATTGCGGTGAATTTTGATCACCTTTTTTTACCGCGGGTTTTTATGCCAGCACTATACAGTGTTAGGAAAGCAAAGCGCCTCGAAAGTATAGGGCCAAGAAAGCGAAGGGCCAAGGCAGTAAAGGCCAAGAAAGCTATAGCGAGACCAATAAATAATGAGA
>JABABO010000263.1 GCA_014238195.1 Kordiimonadaceae bacterium
ATATCCATGTCCCATATATAAAAATTATATAGCGAGACCAATAAATAATGAGATCATTATTTATTGATAAGTCGAACCGACACAAATACTTATAGCCAAATAAGGGGATCAATATTCACCGCAATTGGCTATACGTGGTAAAAGCTACTATCAGTTTAGTTTAATATGGTTTTAACTATTCGACACGTATTTTAGAAATTAAAGCGCAGCTCGGCACCCCATCGGCGGCCTTTTGCCATAGGGGCATAATAAACACCGCCATCGGGGTTTAGGCTTGCTGACAGCACACTAACGCCGCCCAGAATAAGGGTGTTTGTCAAGTTTTTGCCGTAAATTGCAAATTCCCAATGACCGCTTTTATCAGCATAAGTGATGCCCGCGTTCACAAGTTCGTAAGCATTAAAGTGACCACGATTGTTATCAGTATAGGCCGCAGCTGAGCGATAAGCATAATCGGCCCGCAGAATAATATTACCTTCGTCAAGGTCAATATCATAGGTAACACCAAGGTTGGCCGTCCATTTTGCAAGGCGTGGGATGCTCAGATCAAAGTCAGAACCACCGATAAAACCATCACCGTTTAAGTCGGCTAGAATTTCAGTATAATCACCGTCCAAATACCCCACGGATGCTGTGATCGCAAGCGCATCAGTTGCCAAGAAGACAGTATCAATCTCAAAGCCTTTGACTTCGGCAGATGCTGTATTATCGATATCCTGAACGATACCTAGATCGGGGTCAGGTAAGTTCACTTCACGCTGCATATTATTGATTTTATTGAGATACGCTGCTGCATTTAGGCGTAGGCGATTATCCAGAGTTTTCGACTTTATGCCCACCTCAAAACTGTCAACGCGTTCAGGGTCGAATGATTTTGGTGGTTTGAAAGGGGTTCGAAAATTATACCCCCCAGCGCGGTAACTGCGGGCAAAATGTCCATAGATATTCGCGCCTTCGCCCACAGCATACTGCAAGCCAATCTTTGGGGACCAATTCGTCCATTTTTTCTGATCGCTGTAACCATCACCGCATGTGCTATCAAAGTCGCAGGCTGTATAGGGGAATATGGTCACTGATTTTTCATCTTCGGAATAGCGCAGACCTGCTTGCAGTGTCAGGGTATCGTTAATGTCATAAGTGTTATTAGCAAATAAGCCGAGCGCCTTTTGTTTTTGAACACCACCAGTACTGAGATTAGGTCCGCCGCTCAAGGAAAGTCCCCCAATATAGCTAAGGTCTGCTTCGAAATAAAATAACCCTGTCGTCAGGTCCCAATTTTCGGAAATTGAACCAGCCCAGCGCAGTTCGTTAGAAATCTGATCATGTTTGGTGGTGTTGGTAATATTAAGGAGCGCTAAAGGCGTGCCATCAACATCGGTCGTTCCATATATTGATGTATCACGGATGCCAAAGATATTGGTGACTTGACCTGTGCCAACATCCCAGTTTAATTCGGTCGTTAGCTGATCCCAGCGGATATCGGATACACCGCGCTGGTCAGACACTGTTGCAATGTCCTTGCTGGGGTTTGATGGGTCTTGTCCTGAGCTGTCCTGTGTGGGTAAGGGTTGGCCTGTTTGATCACCGCGTTCCCAAATCACTGTAAATTCTGTTGTCTCGCTGGGTGTGAAAACCACAGTAGGGCGGATAATGATGCTTTCATCCTTACCCACATCTTCGCCCAGTGTGGTGTTTTCATAATATCCACGGTCATTGCGGTACTGTACTGCAACTTTGGCTGCGACTTTATCTTCAACCAGTGCACCAGACGCTGACATGGCGGCAGTGTATTGCGGGCCAGATTCAACACCAATTTTACCCTTAAATTCGGCACCGCCGTTGGGGCGGGATGTGCGCAGCAGTACCGCACCGCCTGTGACATTACGGCCAAAAAGCACCCCTTGCGGGCCTTTGTGAATTTCAACGGATTCCATATCGAACAGATCGGTGATCACACCATATGTGACACCTAAGTAAATACCGTCGACAAAAGCCCCCACCGCAGGATCAATCGATGGGATCGAGCTGTTGATGCCCTGACCACGGATCGAAAAGTTAGCCACGCCGCGCACAGTGCCAATGGTGTCAAGCGCCACGTTCGGTGTGCTCATTGTCAGGTCTTCCAAGTTGATCACTTGGCGCGCTTCTAGCTGGCGGTTATCGAAGGCAGCGACCTGTGCCGGTACGCCCTGCGCTGTTTCTGCGGCGGTCCGCTTGGTACCGTAAACCATCACTTCTTCGATCAGGTCACGTGCTGATGAATTGCGCCCTTCATTTGCGTTAGCGCTGGCATGTCCTATAACGGCGAGTGCGACGATGATTGATGTGGAAGTGCGAAAAGGTACAGAGTTGTTCATGAAGCATCCTTTGCTAGCGCAAATTTAAATATTTATGCCAATATAGCCAATTGCGGTGAATATTGATCCCCTTATTTGGCTATAAGTATTTGTGTCGGCTCAAAGTATCAATAAATAATGATCTCATTATTTATTGGTCTCGCTATAGTCATTTAAGTCAGCAGTAGAAGGGAATATTGGAAGTGATGAATGATGTCAATTCTAAAGAAAAAGGCAGCCATTAGGACTGCCTTTCTAATTGTTTCTTGTGTGCCAGAAGTTTACAGCATTTTAGAAGTTAAAGCGCAGCTCAGCACCCCAACGGCGACCTTTGGACAGGGGAGCGAAATACTGACCACCAGCAGGATGAAAATCTGGTGGCAACGGGCTAACACCGCCTAGTATCAGGTTATTGGTTAGGTTTTTACCATAAACTGCTAATTCCCAGTTACCGCTTTCATCGGCATATGTAATACCCGCATTAGCAACTTCATAGGCATTGAAGCGACCGATATTGTTATCTGTGTAAGCAGCGGCTGAGCGATACGCATAATCAGCACGCAGAATAATATTGCCAGCATCCAGTTCAATATCATAGGTGAAACCAAGGTTAGCTGTCCATTCCGCAAGGCGTGGAATGTCCAGATCAAGATCTGCACCACCAACGATACCATCGCCGTTTAAGTCAGCAAAAATTTCAGTGTAATCACCGTCAAGGTAACCCACGGATGCTGTGATCGCAAGCGTGTCTGTTGCCAAGAAAACAGTATCAATTTCAATTCCCTTAACTTCGGCTGAGGCGGTATTACCAATATCTTGGACGATACCAAGTACAGGATCAGATAAATTCACTTCGCGTTGCATTTTAGAAATTTTATTGAAGTAAGCCGCTGCGTTAAAGCGTAAGTGGCTGTCCATCAATTTTGATTTCACTCCGACCTCTAAACTGTCAACGCGCTCTGGATCAAAAGATTTAGGCGGTGTAAAGGGGGAGCGGAAATTATAGCCACCAGCGCGGTAGCTGCGGGCAAAATGACCATAAACATTCGCGTCTTCGTTCACAGCATATTGCAAGCCAACTTTTGGTGACCAATTTGTCCATTTTTTATCGTCATCAAAACCGTCACCACATCTTGTTTCAAGCTCGCAGGGTGTGAATGGAAAAACAGTGACTGATTTTTCTTCTTCAGAATACCGAATACCTGCTTGCAAGGTTAGGGCTTCGTTAATGTCATAGTTGTTGTTAACAAATAGACCCAAAGTTTTGTGGCTTTGCAAGCCACCTGCGCTAACAATTGGTTGGCCAATAATTGCACGGCCTTCAATATAACTAAGGTCAGCGTCAAAATAAAACAGGCCGGTCGTTAATTCCCAGTTGTCGGTAATGAGGCCAGCCCAACGTAGTTCATTTGAAATCTGATCATGCTTGGTGTTATTCGTAGCATTGAATAGTGCCACGGGCGTGCCATCGATATCACCAACCGAATAGACAGATGTGTCACGGTAACCGAAAATATTGGTGATTTGGCCTTCGCCGACATCCCATTTCAGTTCCGTGGTGACTTGGTCCCAGCGTATTTCTGATTCACCGCGTTGGTCTGAAACAGTGTCGAATTCAGTACTTGGGTCTGACGGGTCTTGCCCAGAGGAATCTTGCGGTGCAAGCGGTTGACCCGATTGGTCACCACGTTCCCAAATCACTGTAAATTCTGTGGTTTCGTTTGGCGTGAAAACAATTGTGGGACGGATGATGATGCTTTCTTCCTTACCGACATCTTCGCCCAGTGTGGTGTTTTCAAAATAACCCCGGTCATTGCGGTAATTCACTGAAACTTTGGCTGCGACTTTATCTTCAACCAGTGCACCAGACGCTGACATGGCGGCATTATACTGCGGGCCAGATTCAACACCGATTTTGCCTTTAAATTCAGCTTCGCCGTTAGGGCGGGCTGTGCGTAGCAATACCGCACCGCCTGTGACATTACGGCCAAAAAGCACCCCTTGCGGGCCTTTGTGAATTTCAACGGATTCCATATCGAACATATCGGTGATCACACCGTAAGTCACACCTAAGTAGATACCATCAACAAAAGCGCCCACCGCAGGATCAATCGATGGGATCGAGCTGTTGATGCCCTGACCACGGATCGAAAAATTAGCCACGCCGCGAACCGTGCCAATGGTGTCAAGCGCCACGTTCGGTGTGCTCATTGTCAGGTCTTCCAAGTTGATCACTTGGCGTGCTTCCAATTGGCGGTTATCGAAGGCAGCGACCTGTGCCGGTACAGCTTGCGCTGTTTCTGCGGCGGTCCGCTTGGTACCGTAAACCATCACTTCTTCGATCAGGTCCATCGCGGATGATCTGCGTTCCTCGTCAGCGTCTTGTGCTATGGCACCTGTGTATCCACTGGCTGCGACCGCGACGGCCATCGCTGTGGATGTGAAAGTACGTGAATATTTGGTCATGAAATTTCTCCCGTTTACATAAACTTAAAAGCTTGGTCAGAAACAATTACTATGGCTATTGAACCTGACAAAAATAATGCCGATACTTAAGACACGGAGCGTAACAATTTGCACTCTCTATTAGGCTTTTGTTGCCGTTCATTTATCATATAAATTATTATGTGGGATAAAAACGCAACACTTTGAACAATCAATGATAAGCCGCCTTTAAACTATCCTTCTAAAATTAATCCAAATTCGGCCTAAAAAGAGCCATAAGAAAAACGCAATTCGCAGGATAGGATAGCAATGAACTAAAAGATAGGACCCCATACGGTGTTACCAATATTTTGGTTGCGCCCACCAATGATATGCGCGAGATTTTTGTTATTTTTATGAAGGTGAATGAACATGGGACAGAAGGCAAAGACTTTACCAATTACTATGGAGGATATCTATGCAGCTCAAGCGCGGCTGAGGGGATATGCCGTGCGCACACCATTGATTGAAAACGCCGCCCTGAATGAACGAGCAGGCGGGCGCGTATTGGTTAAACCAGAGTGTTTACAAATCACAGGCAGTTTTAAATTTCGCGGGGCCTATAATCGTTTGTCTCAGTTAAACGAGCATGAGAAAACGAAAGGCGTTGTGGCCTTTTCCAGCGGCAATCATGCTCAAGGGGTTGCTTTAGCGGCGCGAATGCTTGGCATCCCTGCGACTATTATAATGCCTGTTGATGCACCAGCCTTAAAACTGCAGGCCACGAAGGGCTACGGTGCGCAGGTGATTACTTACGACCGATTCCATGAAAACCGTGAAGCGATCGCGGCTAAAATCGCCCTAGAAACGGGCGCAATCATTGTACCATCCTTTGAAGATGCTGACATTATTGCGGGGCAGGGGACTGTGGGCCTAGAAATAGCCGAGGACTTGAATGCATTAGGACTAGCGCCTGACCAAATGTTAATCAATTGTGGCGGTGGCGGGTTGGCTTCTGGTTCATTTTTGGCCATGAAGGATGCGTTTGGAACACTGCAAGGCTATACCGTTGAACCAGATCATTATGATGATACAATGCGGTCCCTGATGTCTGGTCAGATCGAAAAGGCTGATGTGTCGATCCCATCCATCTGTGATGCGATTATGACCCCTTCGCCTGGTCGTATGCCCTTTGAAATATTGCAGGCCCTTGGTGTTGGCGGCGTAACAGTAAGCGATGACGCTGCCCTAAAAGCCGTAGCCTTTGCAAGCCGTCACTTGAAACTTGTCGGTGAACCCGGCGGTGTGGTGTCGCTTGCCGCCGTGCTGACAGGCAAAGTGGAGACAAAAGATAAAGTCACTGTATGCATTATCAGCGGTGGTAATATTGACCCATTGATGTTGGCAAATGCCATTAGGAATTTTGGAGGAATTTTGGATAAAGCATTCTAATATGGCTTTGGCGAGCATCACGGACGCGCTTTATCACTTTTTCTGCTTTTGGTTCATGTCATATTAAGCTAAGTCTGGATTATGATAAATCTGGCATAACTTTGAAAATGATCTGTGATGTTTGAGGGTTGTTTTTATTTTGCTTATGGAATGAATGGAACTGATCATGAAAAAAATTATTCATCTAATGGCTGTTGCGACGATGGTGAGTGTATTTTCAGCCCCTGTGATGGCTACGGGTGATGCTGAAAAAGGCAAACGTATTTTTAACCGCTGCAAAGCCTGTCATAAATTGGAAACAGGTAAAAAAAGCCTTGGCCCAAGCCTTGCGGGTGTATTTGGCCGCACGGCTGGTACGTTAGAAGGATATAAATATTCAAAAGCGATGCAGGAAGCCGATATTGTTTGGTCCGATGAAACGATAGCGGCGTATTTAAAAGCCCCACGTACCTATATAAAGAAAAACAAGATGATGTTTCCTGGGCTGAAGAAGGAAACTGATATCGCTGACCTTTTGGCGTACCTGCACGCAGCGACAACTGAATAAAGCCCGATCTGTTTTTGTTTGAACCTAGTGGGATGAGGATTTTATAGAGAAACAATCCCAGTTTTAAACTTTATTCACACATCACGGCTAAACTGATGGGTGATTTTGTTGGTGTTCATATGGTTAGAAAGGCCCAGCTGCAATGCTGCGTTTAATGCATTATCGTCTTGTGATCCCGTTTTTGCGCTCGACCGAGCCCAATCACGTTTTAGCAATGGGCTGTGCTTTGGGTTTGTTCTTAGGCCTGACCCCGACGATTGGATTGCAAATTCCTATCTTGATTGTTTTGTGGGGGCTATTGGACCGCCTTTTAAAAGTGCGCTTTAGTTTATTGGTCGCCGTTGCTTTTACGTGGGTCTCTAATCCCTTTACCATGGTGCCCCTTTATTATTTATATTATATGGTTGGCTCTGCGCTAACGCTGACAAGCGGTGTCGAAACCACAGGCTATGCAGAATTTAGTGGCATGCTCAGCGAAATACTGATTGAAGCCAAAGGCATGGATGTCTTAAAGGCCCTTGAAAGTCTGGGTGCTATCACCTTTTATATGTTTTATGGCAGTGTGTTTATTGCGGGCGGCGGTGCTGTCGTTGGGTATTTTATGGGCTATAAATTTGCGACAAACAGAAAGACCATTCGGTCTTGGCTTTTATCACGTCGCCGTTCTGATATTCAGCGCACCCGTCTGAATGGTCATTTGGATAAATAACTACAAATATTGATCAATGTCTGCTATAAGATGGATATTTCAATAGGGTAAATTGTGGATACTTACGACTATAAGGAACGAAAATCCCAGCAATGGTTTTCACGGTGGCGCGATGCGTTTTTTGCGCCCGTTATAAAACTGTTTCGTTATTTTCACATTACCCCTGACATGGTGTCTTTTGTCGGGGTCATATTTTTAAGTGTTGGATGCCTTCTGGGGCCAGACTACCCCATCGAAACGGCGATGTGTTTGGTGATCTATGTGGTAATGGACGGCCTTGATGGCCCTTTGGCCCGCTCGCTTGGCACAGCGTCACGGGGTGGGTCGTTGGTTGACATATGCGCCGATCAAATGGGGGTGGTCTTCATTGCGGCGGCGGCTGTCTATCATTTGGATGTTGAGCCTGCTTTTGCGGTGCTTTTTGCGGCGAGTTACGTAGCCCTGATTGCGTTGGTGGTTGCGGCAAATGTCATGCAACTGCGCCTGTTTATTTTTCTGCGGGTGAAATATCCATTTTATGTCGTTTATGTGGTGTCGTTGATGACTGTGCCAGTTTATCTGGACTGGTTTATGAAACTAGGTAGCCTATATTATTTGGTTAATTTTTATCTGTTAATTTTGGCTGTACGCCGACAATTAGATGAACGGGACCGCATGAAAGACCGCAACGACCGTGCCAATGAGATAAAAAAGTGAGATAAAAAGGTGAGATAAAAAACGATGACACTATTTTATCTGTCACAATCGCGTAAATCAAGGAAGCTTATCCAGTTTTTATTTAAGAGTTTAAGATTGTTTTGAGTAGCGTGTATTAAGGCTTGCATCACTAGATTTTAAAATTTATAGTGTGTTAACTAAGTAGTTGCACCTTTGTGTGCAATCTGTCTAATGCACAGCGCGTCAGTTTTCTGTATCAAACGTGTAACATTAAAACTTTTAAAATAGACTAGAAAAAAGCATGACAATTACATTTCATAATACACTCACCACATCCGTTGAAGAAAATACCACAGGCGTTGTCCTGAATGTTGCGGCGCGTTTGGGCGCCGGTGCTTTTGATGCTGGGTTGACATACAGTATTTCAAGTGGGGCAGACGCGGGTGATTTCACCATTGACACCGCGACAGGCGCGATCAGTTTTGCCAGCGAACCAGACTTTGAAAATCCCACGGATGCTGACCCTGACAATGTTTATGAATTAACGGTGCAGGCCACCGACGGCGGCAGTAATACCGATACCCTAGATTTGACCATTACAGTGACAGACAGGGGGGCGGAAACGCTGCTCGTTGGTTATTCCCCCAACTATGAACTGTCCAGTCTTGATGGCAATAATGGTTTTACATTAAATGGTTTTGAGGCGGGCGCTGATAGCGGCTATTCCGTGTCTGGCGCGGGTGATCTCAACGGTGATGGTTACGACGATGTGATCATTGGCGCACCCGGCACAAACAGCGATGTGGGCGAAAGCTATGTGGTGTTTGGTACAGGGGCCAGCTTTGATGCCGTGGTGGAACTTTCCAGCCTTGATGGCAATGATGGCTTTAAGCTGAACGGTAATACCACTGCCAGCACAAGTAATTTCAGCGGCGCATCCGTATCCAGCGCTGGCGATGTCAACGGCGATGGCATTGATGACCTGATCATTGGTGCAAAAGGGACAGGCACTGCACCTATCGCCGCTTATGTGGTGTTTGGCAACACGGATGCGAATGCCTTCGGGCCCGCGCTTAATCTTTCCAGCCTGAATGGCAGTGATGGCTTTGTCCTGAATGGTTTTAATAATGATCATACTATTATTAGCGTATCAGCTGCGGGTGATGTTGACGGTGATGGCTGTGATGACCTGATCATTGGTTCACCACAAGCTAACCCTAATGGTGACGGTAGTGCGGGTGAGACCTATCTGGTGTTTGGTTTCAACGATGATAGTGTTTCGGTGATCGAACTGTCCAGCCTTAACGGCACTAATGGCGTTACATTAAACGGTAATGATGACAGCGACAATAGTGGCATTTCCGTGTCTAGCGCTGGGGATATTAACGGCGATGGTTACTGGGATATTATCATCGGGGCGCCATATGCAAGCCCAAATAGTTGCAATGATTCAGGTGAAAGCTATGTGATCTTTGGAACCAGCACTGCTTTTAATCCCACCTTGGAACTCTCCAGTCTGGATGGCAGTGATGGTTTCACCCTGAATGGGGTCACGGATTCTGACCATAGTGGCCAGTTTGTTTCAGCCGCGGGTGATGTGAATGGCGATGGCTATGACGACATCATCATTGGGTCAACTGGTGCAGACCCAGGTGGTAGCTATTCAGGGGCAAGCTATGTGGTGTTTGGTAAGGGTGATGCTTTTGCCGCAACTGTTGAGCTTTCCAGCCTAGATGGCAATGATGGCTTGGTTCTCAACGGCATTGATGCAAATGATTTCAGTGGTCGTTCGGTTTCCAGCGCTGGTGATGTCAATGGGGATGGCTACAGCGACTTGATCATTGGCGCAGATAGGGCTTTGAATGGAATTGATGAAGTAGGGGAAACCTACCTGGTATTTGGGGGCAGTAATTTAGGGTCTGTCTTGAACCTAGCTAGCCTGAGTGGGGCCAATGGTTTTATCTTAACGGGTATTGATGATGGTGATGACAGTGGTTTTTCAGTGTCAGGCGCTGGCGATATTAACGGCGATGGCTACGATGATTTGATCATTGGGGCAAGAAGCGCCGACCCAAACGGCGATTATACAG
>JABABO010000349.1 GCA_014238195.1 Kordiimonadaceae bacterium
ATCAAGGGCGCGGCGCAAATTATCTGAAACATTCAACATATCACGGGCAAAACTGGTCACAGCGTAAGCAGATGCGTCGATTTTATCTTTATCGGCGCGGCGGCGAATATTTTCCATTTCAGCGCGCGCGCGAAGCAATTTATCTTTTAGCTCGGCAATTTCAGCCTCAAGGCCTTTGATCACATCTGCGTCTGTTTCGATTTTTGTTTCAGCAACAATATCTTCTGGCATAGTTTCTGGCATAGTTTCTGGCATAGCTGTCTGTTCACCTGTTTTTGCTTTTGCTGAAAAGTCAACGCCTTCAACATGATCATCATTTTCAAGTTTGGTTTCTTGTGTGCTCATTCGCTTTTAGTCCTTCAATAGGCGGGTGACCGCCTCCGCCGTATAATTTACCATAGGGATAATACGGGCATAATTTAACCGTGTTGGGCCAATCACGCCTACAACACCTACAATATTGTTCGCTCCGTTCATATAGGGAGAAACTACGAGAGATGAACCCGAAAGCGAAAATAAATTATTTTCTGCTCCGATAAACATCTTCACACCGTCGCCGCCTTGCGCCAAACCAAGCAATTTTACCAGCTCATTACCGCGCTCTAGCTCGTCAAACAAGCGTTTAATGCGAATAAGATCACTAGAGGCATCCAAATCATCAAGAAGATGGCCTTGCCCAGACACAATTAAGCTTGCGGGCACCCCCGCACTACCAGACCAAACAGCCAGTCCCGCTTCCACAATGCGCGTCGTTAAGACATCTAATTCTGCTTGCTGTGCATTCAATTCGGCAGTGATCGCATCAATAGACTGGGCAAGCGTATATCCCCCAAGCCTAGCATTAAGATAATTTGAAGCCTGCTGCAAAGCGCTGGCTGGCAGCCCTAATGGCAAAGCAATAATCCTATTTTCTACGCTACCATCTTCACTGACCATTACGACAAGCGCTTGACGGGCAGAAATCGGCACAAATTCAATATGTCTGACCATGAGGTCTTTTTTAGGCACCATCACCACAGATGCGCACTGTGATAAGCCCGAAAGTGTCTTACTGACCTCGCTTAAAGTATCTTCGATGCTACGTCCTTGCCCTTCGCATTTTTCTTTGATAGCTGCACGCTCAGCCTTGGTGATATTCCCGATCTCCATCATGCCATCAACGAAAAGCCGCAAGCCAATATCTGTTGGGATTCGCCCTGCTGATGTGTGCGGTGCAGAAATCAGTCCGATGTCTTCCAGATCGGCCATGACATTGCGGATTGTCGCTGCGGATACACCTAACCCGCTTGCCCTGCTAATGGTGCGCGAACCAACAGGATCACCGGTTTTTAGATATGTTTCAACAATGCTTCTAAAGACATCGCGGGAACGATGATCAAGGGGCTGATTTATAGAGGGTACAGACGGTGCGGAGCTCATATCTATTGATAATCCTATGTAATAAGGCTTTAATATAGTGTCTAATTTTAGAAAGTGATCAAGGATTCGTCAATCATTCTAATGCTTACAGACTAGATCATTCAATGATGTCTTTCAAATTGACCCTTGCTTTTCAAAAATACTCGACCTTTGCCGATGAAACAGCTAAAAGATTGCAAAACTGTTTAACCAGTAACAAACCAATTAAAAAAGGATAGACTATGACACGACCAAGTGGCCGCGCTGTTGATGAAATGCGTTCAATCGAAATTATACCAGGCTTTGCCAAACATGCTGAGGGCAGTTGCCTTGTAAAATTTGGCGATACGCACGTTTTGGTCACTGCAACATTTGAAGAACGCGCGCCTAGCTGGTTACGTGATACTGGCAAAGGCTGGATCACTGCCGAATATGGTATGCTGCCAAGGTCCACACATGGGCGCATGAACCGCGAAGCCGCTAAAGGTAAGCAAAGTGGTCGCACGCAGGAAATCCAACGGTTAATTGGGCGCTCGCTTCGCGCAGTAACCGATTTGTCCACGCTCAGTGAAAAGCAAATCCGTATAGACTGCGATGTTCTGCAAGCTGACGGCGGGACGCGAACGGCCTCTATTTCTGGTGCTTATGTCGCTCTGCGTCAATGTTTGAACTGGATGTATAACGAAGGGTATGTCGCAGAAATGCCTAAGATGCAGCAAGTGGCTGCAATAAGCTGCGGTCTTTATCAAGGCCAAGCAGTTTTAGACCTTGATTATCCAGAAGATAGCGAGGCCGAAACAGATGCTAACTTTGTCATGACACAAAATGGCGGTATTGTTGAAATTCAAGCCACAGCAGAGGAAACACCTTTTGATGATGAAGCATTGCTGCGTATGATGCGCCTTGCCCGTATTGGCTGCGATACCATCTTTGCTGCTCAAAATCATGCACTAAAATAAGCAAACATTAGGAAAATAAGCGTGTATAAGGGAATCTCGTGTCAAAGAAATTTTCAAATCACCGAAAGTTTAGTGGGACCAAATTAGTAATTGCCAGCCATAACCAAGGCAAAGTGCGCGAGATTGGCGCACTTTTAGCCTCATTTGGGGTTGAAACAGTATCTGCCAGTGATCTAGGTTTACCTGAACCCATCGAAGATGGTCTGACCTTTATTGCTAATGCAGAAATTAAAGCCCGTGCCGCAGCAACAGCCAGCAATTTGATTACACTGGCCGATGATAGTGGCATAGAAATTGACGCACTTGGCGGAAAGCCAGGGATTTATAGCGCCCGCTATGCTGGCCCGTCTAAAGATTTTAATGTCGCAATGCAGCGCGTCACAGATGAAGTTGGTGATAATCCGAATAAAGCCGCCCATTTCACCTGTGCTTTAAGTCTTGCTTGGCCAGATGGGCATGTTGAAAGCTTTGAAGGAAAAGTATTCGGCTGCATAACTTGGCCTATGCGCGGTGATAAAGGTTTTGGCTATGACCCTATATTTATCCCAAAGGGGCATACCATAACCTTTGCAGAAATGGACCCAGACCATAAACACGCCATCAGCCACCGCGCTGATGCCTTCAAGCAATTAATCGTTGCTTGTTTTCAACAGCCCTGATCCGTTACAGAATGACCTTTGATCCCAAGACCGCGTTGACGTTTCCTTCGAATAACGCAGACTCCAAGGCTGCGATTTATGTCCATTGGCCCTTCTGCCAAAAAAAATGCCCCTATTGTGATTTCAATAGTCATGTACGGGACCATATAAGCCACAGGGATTGGCGCCAATCCTTGTTAAGCGAAATTGATACTTACGCAGTCCAGTATCCAAACATTCAAGCGTCCTCAATATTTTTTGGTGGTGGAACACCTAGCTTGATGATGCCCGAAACAGTTGCAGCAATAATAGGGCGTATCCAGAACTATTGGGGGAAAGGCCAGAGGATAGAAATTACACTGGAAGCCAATCCTTCCAGCATAGAATCCGCGAAGTTTAAAGAATTTGCCGCTGCTGGCGTGAACCGTGTCTCTGTTGGTGTGCAAAGTTTACGGGACGATGCACTTAGATTTTTAGGGCGACTTCACAGCGCGGCAGAGGCCAGAAAGTCCCTTGATATTGCGCGAGACAATTTTAATCGTGTCAGCTTTGATCTTATCTATGCAAGACCTGAACATACTGGCGCTAATGCCTTGAAGGTATGGGAGAAAGAATTAAGCGAAGCGCTTAGTTACGCCCCTAGCCACGTGTCGCTTTATCAATTAACTATCGAAGAAGACACGGCCTTTTATCATCAGTTTCAGCGGGGCAAGTTTTTGTTACCCGATGAAGATTTAAGCGCTGATTTATATGCATTAACACTTGATCATACAAAAAAAGCAGGCTTGCCGATGTACGAAATATCAAACCACGCGCGCTTAGGTGAAGAAAGTCAGCATAATCTAGCCTACTGGCAAGGCTTGCCCTATGTTGGCATTGGTCCTGGCGCACATGGTCGCTTGCCAGCATTTCAAGGGTCTGCAATAGCACAAGACAACATTAAACGCCCAGAAGGCTGGTTAAAGGCTGTACTTAAACACGGACACGGCGCTGCGACATTAAGGCATGTCAGTGCGGAAGATCGTTTCATTGAAAATATTATGATGGGTCTACGCTTAAAAGAAGGGGTCAATTTGACAAACCTTATGAGCGGATGCCCAATTGCTGTAAAAAGCAGACTGAATATAAGCGCGATAAACCAATTACAAGATCAAGGGTTTTTAAACATGCGTGAGAATCATAAGCAAGAAGACGTGTTAGTTTTAAGCGATACAGGCTTGCCACTGCTGAATGCGATTCTTGCAAAAATTATTAATTAAGCCAATAAATAATGTAAATTTAATCACGTAGAGCATAACCAAATTGTGGGAAAGATGTTGGGGCAGGGTCTTTAACGCGAAACCCGCGTGAGGTAATTTCAAGCACAGCAAGTCCGCGCTCATTCAAACCATTTTTATGAAAACGGAACAAACCGTCCAAACCACTAAAGCCCGCTGATTGGGTTATATAATCAGCCCCAAACCAGTGCTTGGATGATACGTTTTCAGTCTCATCCATTAGTATAGATTGTTGCCCCGCGATATGGATCACTAAGCCCATGGCATCATAGGCCAGCGTAGCAATCCTTGGTGGTTGATCAGCGAAAATATCACGGTAGCGCTGAAGGAATGCTTGTGCCCCTAGCTTTGCGTCGGGTGCAGCAAACCAAGCACCGCGCAGGGGCGGTTCCCGTGATAAACTTTTATCGTACCAAAGCCCCGTTCCCATCATTTGAACTTGACCAATATCCACTTCATAAAAAGGCAACAGCGGCGCAAGGGTGCGCAGTAAAGCCCCGCCTTCGGGGACTAAGACAGCCTCGAAGGATACATCCCCAATCACTTCAAACTGTTCAATTTTGTTGGCAATTTCATCGGTGACATCGTCTTGCAGGTCCCGTAAAAATCGCACTTCACGTTTTTGCGCTCTGGACCTTGCGTCATAATCAGCGAGATTTTGCACAGGCTCAAACACTGCATCAGAATTTTGCACATATCTTTGCATTGCTGTAATCACACCGTTTCCATCTGCAACAGCATCGCCAAAACTGCTGCGAACACGCATACCGTATCGGTTTTCTGGGAATAAACCAGCGAAACGGGTCTTTCCCTCGGACACAGCATAATCAACAACCCGTGTGACTTCATTTTCTGGTAAAAATCCCATTATATAACGCCCAGGTGCCGCAACACTGCTGTCATTTGATAAGCTGATCAATGTTATATTTTCAGCAGCTAAAACATCGCCAGCGGCTTTTACATTCTGACCAAGTAACGGCCCAATGACAACAGCAGCACCAGCATCAATAGCGTGTTGGGCTGCTGCCTGTGCCCCATCCTGTGTCCCGTGTGTGTCAATGGGTAATAAAATTAAACGTGGGTCACTGGCATCAAAAAGTGCCATTGTCGCAGCGTTCAACAGGGCTTTTCCAGTTTTTTCCTCGCTCCCTGATAAGGGTAGAAGGACAGCAATGGTCATCCGCCTTGATAAATCAGAACTATCTTGCTGCCCA
>JABABO010000208.1 GCA_014238195.1 Kordiimonadaceae bacterium
AGTGGTTTCAAGCAATTGTTTGCCGAGGGCCAGGAATTTACCTATGGATTATCGGAAATTGGTCGATATTATCGCGGGTATGTGGATTTAATGGACCACTGGGACAGCGTTTTACCTGATGCTATTTTACGCGTGCAGTATGAAGACGTAGTGGAGGATACAGAAAATCAAGTCCGTCGTATTTTGGAGTATTGTGATTTACCCTTTGAAGCAGCATGTGTGGATTTCCATAAGACAAAACGGGTTGTTAAAACCGCGAGTTCGGAGCAAGTCCGTGAAAAAATTAATCGCAAAGGTATGAACCGTTGGCAACCCTTTGCCCCTTGGCTTGGGCCGCTAAAATCCGCCCTCGGTGAACATGAGTGACATGAATATCCTAAGAATTTTAGCGTGCAGCTATAACCAATTGTGGTGAATGTTGATCCCCTTATTTGGCTATAAGTATTTATGTCGGTTCGACTTATCAATAAATAATAAGATTATTATTCATTGGTCTCGCTACCCTGCAAAAAGGCTCTAAGCTGCGCTCTCAGCCTTTACTGGTTTCATAACCAGCTTTTGTAAGATATTTGGATCAAACGCTTCCCATTCCCCTAATGCTTGGGCTAAGCGGTCAGCTATGACGTATAGAGCAATTGGATTAACCCCAATGCCCAAATGGCTAGCAGGGACTTCAATATTTTCAGTTTGCTGCCCTTTTCTGGGTTCTTGAATTGAGCCGCGCCAATGAACGATGCCGTCGGTTTTTGTGAAAATGGATGTAGTTGGGACACTTGGCGGTGTTGAGAGTGTTTTATATCGTGCGCGGTCAATATTTTCCTTATTAATCCGCTCGTAAACGCCAGTGGCATGGGTTTGATCCATCTCGCCAGTGATTGGGCTACCAAGTGTAATCACCGAGCGAACGTATTCGGGGGCATGTTTTGCCAGTTCGCGCACAAATATGCCCCCTAAGCTCCACCCAATAAGGGACACTTTGCGTCCCTCCTTGTCTGCGACTGATTTCACAAGGTCACGCATGGCCTGTTTGCGCTCAGGGTTAAAAACCCGATTACGCCCAAGGCCCCAGCCGTGGGTTTTATACCCTAAGTCTGCAAGCATTCGGCGCATAGGCCTTGTCGAAAGGTCGCTTGCACCCAACCCTGGAAAGGCAATAACAGGATGACCGTCGCCTTTTGGGAACATCCGCATCATAGGGCGCATGGCATAAAAACTTTGCAGTTCAAAAACCGCTCTTCCTTCAGCTAAGGTAAGAAACAGGTGCGGGGCATTCGATGAAAATCCAAAAGCCATAGAGAATATCCTTTCCACTCACTACAAAATAAAAACGACTTAGCTTGCTGCGGGTTGCTCAGGTGTCGCAGAGTTTGCCGATGCTTTTTTAGCCATAGTTTTAGCTGCTGGCTTTTTAGCAGGGGCTTTTTTCGCGGATTTTTGTGTAGGCGCTTTCTTTGCTTGCGCTTTTTTGGCGTTTGATGTCTTCTCAGCGGCAAGATTGGGATGTTTTTTTTCCATCTCATTGATTGCTTTTACGTGCTCTTGATAGCTTTCCCGGATACATTCGGTATAAAAATCAGGATCAGGAATGGCTTCACGGCAGGCAGTAAAGCTTAGGGATACATCCCCCGCATAACTGGAGACAATATGCCCCATTTTTAAACCATCAATCAAGCAAAGCATGCCGTGGGATGCGACAACCCGTGCCCCTGCGGAATATAAGGGCACAGGGGGGCCAGGTACGTTTGTCACCACAGTGTTGAACATTGGCTTCATGCGATCCGCTATTTTCAGATTGCGATACAAATAAGCCCCAATGTTCATCATAGGTGCAGATGAGAGCTTCGCCATTTCACTGGTTTGGCGTGCACCAAGAGCATGGGTCATGGCTTTAGCACGTTTTGTCTCGCTATTGACATATTCCATACGCTCAGTAACGTTTTTAATGTGCGAACCAAGTGGTACAAACATGCCAGAAACCTGGTTGCCCATCGTGTTTTTTTCTTTGGCTTCGCGCACAGAAATCGGGGCCATTGCAGTTAAAGATTCCTCTGGTAACTCGTTTTTAGACTCCAAATATTTGCGCATTGCCCCGCCAACGATGGACAACATGACATCGTTCATTTTTGCCCCATCAGCCAATTTGCGGATACGGGTGATTTCTTTGCCGTCCATTAACACAGCATCAAAAACACGGTGCGGTGAAACCATGCCATTAAAGCGGGTTCGTGGGGCGTTTATAATCGCATTGACATCATACTCTTTGTTGAGAAAACCTTGTGCGGCCCGGTAAAGCCCTGGCAAAGATTTGCTAAGCGCCCGTGCCTGTTCAATGGGTGACATAATCGAGCGCGTCATACCGCGTGTAAACAAACCGACCTGGCTTGGATCAGATTCTGGCCGCCATTCATCAACGTTTTGGGGTGCTTCAATGTCTGGCGTGATGGTATGTAGGGCTTCCATCATATCAACACCAGACGCGCCATCAACCGCTGAATGGTGCATCTTTGTTACAATCGCATAGGATCCCTTTGGCACTCCTTCGACATTATCAAGACCTTCAATGATCGTCAGTTCCCACGGCGGACGTGTCAGATCAAGGGGGCGGGCAAAAATGCGCGCACTTTGGATGCAAAGCTGTCGCCAATCGCCTGGTTTTGGTAGGGCGAGGTGGCGGACGTGAAACTCCATATCAAAATTTATGTCATTCACCCAGTAAGGATAATCAATCCCGAAAGGAACCTTCGCCATTTTGCGGCGCATCATCGGTGCCAGTTGCAAGCGGCTTTTGATAAAATTCATAATATCGCGGTAGCGCACAAAACCACCAGGCGCGGTGGACGGATCATAAATCATAGTTGATCCGATATGTGCGGGGGTTCTTGCTGATTCTAAGGCAACAAAAGAAGCATCTAAGCCTTGCATTTGTCTCATGATAAAATTCCTTATTACTTAATTCCAGTTGCTTGTCCCTGCTGTTGCAACTGTACAAACTTGAACTTTTTCTAGGACCGACAACACCAAACTAACACTAAACCTTGCCCTAATAAAGGGCCTATTCGTTAGCAAAATAATCAAACGGCAAAACGCTTTGCTTAAAGTGTAAACGCTTGGACCTATAGTGGCTCATCCCAAACATATTCTATAAGCCTGCTTCTACAGTACATGATTAGATGTATCCACCTAGAGCCTTTCTGTCTGATGTGAAACAAGGGATTGGTTTTTTGTGGCTTTTGTAATCAACTGTGGTGTAGCCTTTATTTTTTAATAAGTGATTTTTAAATTCTCTAACATGATCAAGCACGTTTTATTTTGGTCATTTGCAATCCTTGGGAGGGATAATTCATGAATGCTCAATTCGACTTTACTGGGAAGAATGTTTTTATATTTGGGGGAACCAGTGGTATTAATTTGGGCATTGCTCAAAGCTTTGCCATCAATGGTGCGACCGTGGCGGTGGCTTCACGTATTCAAGCTAAAGTGGATGCTGCCGTGGCCGTGCTTAAAGAACTTGGTTCTAATGCTCATGGGTACAGCCTAGATGTGCGTCAAGTAGAGGATGTCAAAGCCGCGGTGACTGCGTTTCATGACACTGTTGGACCCATTGACATCTTAGTGTCGGGGGCTGCGGGCAATTTCCCAGCCCCAGCGCTTGGTATGTCTGCAAATGCATTTCGCAGTGTTATTGACATTGATCTGATGGGGACATTCCATGTTTGCCAAAGCGCTTATGATGTTCTGCGCAAACCTGGTGCATCCATCATCAACATATCGGCCCCGCAAGCCTATGTACCGATGATAATGCAAAGCCATGTCTGCGCGGCAAAAGCAGGTGTTGATATGATTACCCGTACCCTTGCCCTTGAATGGGGCGGCGCGGGGGTGCGGGTAAATTCTGTGGTGCCGGGTCCTATTGATAATACCGAAGGTATGGACCGATTAGCACCAACCCAAGAAGCCCGCGCAGCAACAATCCAAAGCGTGCCACTGGGCCGTATGGGGGAAGCCAGTGAAATCGCACATGCCGCTATGTTTTTATCGAGCGATGCTGCCGCTTATATTAGCGGCGTTGTGTTGCCTGTTGATGGCGGTTGGTCGCTGGGCGGTGCGCCTAGCGCGATGGCAGCAAAATTAGCAGGGGGTTAAAACATACGCTTTTGCGGTATTAATATCCACAGGCCATCAAAGCCGTGTTTTGTAGTGATTGTCTGCCTATTTCTTTCATGGCTTTCAAAAGCTGCAAAGCTGGGGCTTGCGAAAGGGTCAGATAGTCATTATCGGGATAATCAAGGGACCGCGCTGTGGATATGAGCACACTCATCACTAAGCGCAGGGCGACAAGGTCAAACAACAGACTGGCTTCGGTTTCATTAAGCGGAAACACGTGGATGTAGGCACAAATAACAGCTTGGGCAGTTTCTAGCAAATGATCAGCGCCCATCAAGACATAAGCAAGCGCTATCGCCAGTTCGTTTACAGTGCTCGCATATACCATATCGCCAAAATCGATAAGGCCGTTAACCTGACCATTTTTGATCACTAGATTATGATCATTGGTATCATTATGAATCACTGATTTTCTAAGCGATTTTACAAATGGATAGACTTGATCTTCATAGATATCAAAGCACTCTGTAAGCATTTGCCTGTTTTCAGCATTCGGTATTTTCTCAAGCATTGGTTTCACAGATAATGCATTATCTAGGTTCCAAAGAAAGTCTGGTTGCTGCGCACCATGGTGACTAAATTTCTGCATAATCTTTGTGAAGTGGCCCAAATATGTGCCAACGTCTTGGTATAAAGCAGGGTTTTTAGCGACTTGCGCGAATGTATCGCCGTCTAGGTATGTTAGCATCCGTACCCTATGACGCACCTCACCGTTTTGCACACAGGAAATATCCTGCTTCGTTCTACTTGGCACCACTCGCGGTGCCCTTAATTTATTTTTATGCTTGGCTAAGTGGTTTAGGGCGGCATTTTGCAGGTTTAGGGATGTTTGATCTTCGCCAGCGTTTGAAACCTTAAGTACATAGGCACCCGCTTTTGTCTGAATCCGTACATTTTGATCGCGCTCAGATACCAACGATTTCATATCACCCTGAATATCAAACAAACGATTTGCAATATCCCGTAGCTGCTGATGTGTTAGATTTGGTGGTGGGCTTTCAAAAGCTGTCATTGAAGACTCCGAATTATAAAGGACTTTGACATTTACAAAACTGATAGCGCTTTTAAAGCGACCGTGCAAACGACAATAATGACTTTACCTTGTAAGGGCACATGACTATAAGTTTTCTGGAAAATAAACCATAAATGTTAAGGAAAAATCGTGTCTCCTAATTCTAACGCTCTTGATAAAAAATGCGATTTGGCTATTCGGTTTGAAACAAATGGATATGCTGTATCGGGGGATACATTGCATGGGCGCCAAATGGCGGGCAATAACTTTCTGGAAGCCGCTGCAAAAGCAACCAATCCCGAAACGAATTTTCTATATTGTTATAGTAAACACCCCAAGACATTGACCGATTTCAATAAGCTTATTGCTCAGTTTTCCCCTAATCTAGAAGGCCGGCACTGCAGTTTGCTGAGCAATCAGAAGCTTGCCGGCGCGTCTATGGTTTACCTTCCTGACCCTAACTTAGCGGAACATGCTAACTATCGGCTGCACTCTGATGTATCGTCCTATAGCCTGTGCGGCGTGACCCACACCACTGCGACACATGCAGCTATGGGCATGTTGGCGAGTTTGGCGACAGCTCCTGTTATGCCTTGGGACGCTTTGATTTGCACCTCCCCTTCTGTACGGTCTACTGCGGAAACAATTCTTGCAGAACAACAGGACTATTTATCATGGCGTATGCAAAGCGATGTGAAGCCTTTCGCTTGTCAATTGCCGATCATCCCGCTTGGAATTCATAATGATTACTATAATAATCTACCAGCGAAGAACCGCTCTCGTAAGGCGCTGAACATCAGACAGGAAGAAACGGTGTTTCTTTATGTTGGGCGATTATCGCCTTGGGTGAAGGCTAATCCTTACCCCATGTATAAAGGCTTGCAAGATGCTGCTAAAAAAACTGGCAGGCCCATTCGTTTGATCGAGTGCGGCTGGTATGAAAATGATATGGGGCGCGATGCCATGGCTGAGGGGCGTAAATTGCTTATGCCAGATGTTCGGTACAGCCATGTTGATGGTCGTGATTTTGTCGCCCGCGACAAAGCATGGGCGGCTGCTGATGTATTTGTATCCATGTCAGATAATGTTCAAGAAACATTTGGATTAACACCTGTCGAGGCCCAAGCCGCTGGGATGCCTGTGCTTATAACGGATTGGGATGGTTACAAAGACCTGATGACAGATGGTGCAGAAGGTTACCGTATTGAAACGTCTTTCACTGATGATACAGACTCCACCGCATTTGCGTTTGAAACAGGGACATTACATTACGGTCATTACTGCGCAATGGCTTCCCAGCTTACATCCGTTAATGTGCCGCAGTTTACGGACCGCGCGGTGAAATTAATTCTTGATCCCGCTTTAAGAAAAGCCATGGGTATGAAAGGACGTAAAAACGCCCGTCAGCGCTTTGAATGGTTTGATATTTTTAAGCAATATCAAAACTTGTGGGCTGAATTAACCGATATTCGCCGTCATGCAGCGAGCAATTCCGACCATCAAAAAATCGTCAAGGCTGCGCCAAAATGCTCGCCTGCAAGATTACCACCGTCGAAAGTGTTTAGCACATACCCAACACAGTTTATTACAAACGATAGCCATATTGCAGTCTTAGGTGACAATGCCCTAGAAAGTTTCAAGAAATTATCTGGGGTCAAACTTTTGACACTGAGCAACCTGCAACAGCCACCAGTTGAATTTATCTCAAAAATGTTTCAGTTTATTCAAACTTCTGGGCCTGAACAATCACGCACGATTGTAGATATTGCGGCTGAGTCTGGGACAAGTGCGGTGCGCATTAAAATGATTATTGCCCAGTTAGCAAAAAAAGGACTTGTGTCAATCACCAACCCATAAAAGGCCCTGTCCAGTTTTTGTAAATCTTATGATTTTAGGGTGATGACAAATCCCAGAACTTGACCAGAATTTGAAGGGACCATCTGTTACCCCTTCAAATTGCGACCACTTCGTCCTATATTAGATACATTCATTGTATGAAAGGGAAGTTTCATGGATTTAGGTGGTTTTTCGATATTTGCCATAACACTTGTCGTTATTGGTCTTCTTACGGTTTTTATGGGGGCCGTTGTTGTGCGGCAAGGCTTTGAGTATACAGTCGAACGTATGGGTCGTTTCACGCGAACGCTTAGGCCTGGTTTTCATATTATCTTGCCATTCATCGACCGCATCGGTCACCGCCTTAACATGATGGAACGGGTGATGGATGTGCCAAGTCAAGAAGTGATCACGCGCGATAATGCCATGGTCCGTGTCGACGGTGTGGTATTTTTTCAAATTTTAAACGCTGCTAAAGCAGGTTATGAAGTCAATGACCTTGAAAATGCAATCATGAACCTTACGACCACAAATTTGCGTACTGTGGTTGGGGGGATGGAGCTGGACGAACTTTTATCCCAGCGTGATGAAATCAATGGCAAGCTTTTGATCGTGGTTGATCAAGCCACCAATCCGTGGGGTGTGAAAATTACTCGTATCGAAGTCAAAGATATTGAACCCCCGCGTGATATTGTCGATGCGATGGCCCGGCAAATGAAGGCCGAGCGTGATAAGCGCGCCTCGATACTAGAGGCCGAAGGACAGCGCCAAAGTGAAATTTTACGGGCCGAAGGCGATAAAAAATCCGCAATTCTAGAGGCTGAAGGCCGCCGTGAAGCGGCATTCAGGGATGCTGAAGCCCGGGAGCGCGAAGCCGAAGCCGAAGCAAAAGCAACGCAATTGGTTTCCGAAGCCATCGCAAAAGGTGACCCACAAGCGATTAATTATTTTGTCGCGCAAAGCTATGTGGAAGCACTGGGTAAATTTGCCAATAGCCGTAATGAAAAACTTGTCTTTATGCCCCTTGAAGCCAGTAGTGTTATTGGCGCAATTGGCGGCATTAACGAGCTGGTAAAGGACCTGAACGGTAGCAAAAAACCAACAGAAACAGGCTCAGGTATTCCAACATCTGGCTAAGCTAAAACTAACAGATATTGGCAAAATTCTGAATTATTCTGAATTATAAGGAAGGATAAATTTTCATGCAGGACATACTAGGCGACCTTTCTTTCACCTATTGGACATGGTTCATTGCCACACTGATCTTTCTGGGCCTTGAGATGATACTGCCTGGGATCGTTTTCTTGTGGTTGGCGATTGCGGCTGCTGTGGTGGGTGGTGTGGTGTTTCTGCTGAGCGATATGACTTGGGAAATGCAGATCACCCTTTTCACGATTTTTTCGATACTTTCTATTGTACTTGGGCGTAAGCATATTTCTGATCGCGGCGGTATTGAGACCGAAGAGGAAACCTTAAACAAGCGCGGAGAAGCGCTGATCGGTCGGACCGTTACGGTTGCTGTTGCGATACGTGATGGTTATGGCAAGGTTAAAGTCGGCGACACACTGTGGTCTGCCGCAGGAAGCGACGCAGATGCGGGCGCACAAGTAAAGGTAACAGCTATTGACGGGAACACCCTAAGCGTCGAATAAAACCGAATCTACACCCAATATACTTTACCCTGCGCCGCCAACGGACTATCCTATAGCCAATTGCGGTGAATTTTGATCACCTCATTTGGCTATAAGTATTTGTGTCGGTTCGACTTATCAATAAATAATGA
>JABABO010000126.1 GCA_014238195.1 Kordiimonadaceae bacterium
ACCATCAAAGTTCGGATACAAAAATGGCAGAGTGACCACATGATAATGCCTTTCGCATGAGCGTTTTCTGGATAAACTTATAATAGCACTATAGCGAGACCAATGAATAATGATTTCATTATTTATTGATAAGTCGAAACGACACAAAGACTTATAGCCAATTGTGGTGATCAATATTCACCGCAATTGGCTATATGTCACCCCAATACGCTTAAGCGCATAACAAATAGCCTCAACTGTAACACCAAAACGCTGTGCCCGTTCAGCCTGATAGGCGTCTGGATAGTGTTCAACATCTGCCCGCAGCGCTTCATTACTGATCTTGGAAGGGTGGCGGTAATAAGGCTTGCCTTCAACACATTTGATCCAACGAGCCAAAGTGGCACGACCAATGGCAAAGCGTTTGGCTGTTTCTTCATAGGTGAGACCTTCCTTCTTGCGAACGGAAAGAACATGGGTGCGAAATGCTAAAGGATACTTCATAAAATCACAATATCATAGTATCATATTTAATTCAAATAGCTATATAACGGCTGTTTCAATAAGGGCGCTTGCTTTTGTCGTGCCACGTACCACCGGCGTGCCGCCTAGCCAATAGAAAAGCCACCCTAAAGGCCCCGCAAACAAAGTATCTTTGCCGAAATATCTGATTTCCATCTGCATGTAACCTACCAGACCAATAAATAATGGGAAATCCCAATTACTGGTGTGCGGCGCTGCTATCGCAACATATTTAGCCTTATCTGGGGGCCTGCCGACAACTTTATACCGGGCAGCGAACAGCACCAAAGTTCCCAAAAAGCGCAAGAGAAAACGGAAAAAACATTATGATAAATAAGCTTGCCTGACAAAATTTTACCTCTTCTTGGTCTAAGTCTCTTCAATCAGTTTTAAGCCAACAGAAAAACGCTTGGCATTATCAACATAGGCTTGCGCTGATGCAGTAATCATTTTTATCTGATCGTCAGATAGGTCGCGAACAACACGCGCTGGTGAGCCAACTATCAACACACCATCAGGGAATGTTTTTCCTTCAGTAATCAAGGCATTAGCCCCGACGATAGAATTTTTACCAATCACTGCGCCGTTTAGGATTGTTGCCCCCATACCAATCAATGAATGATCCCCCACTGTACAGCCATGCAGCATAGCTTTGTGCCCTACAGTGACATTTTCGCCAATTTTGGTTGGTGCACCTAGGTCCGTATGGATCACTGTGCCGTCTTGAATATTAGACCGCATACCAATTTCAATCGGATCATTATCACCGCGTAGCGTACAGCCAAACCATACGCTCGTTTCAGACGCTAAATGCACCTTGCCCATTACGGCAGCATTTGGGGCTATCCAAACACTATCATCCGCTATTTTGGGAACAACACCGTCTAATTCATATATCATTTTACTTCCTTATCGTTTTGGCCTGATTGCTTGGTCTGATCGTCTTGGCCTAATTGTTTGGCCTAAGTATATTTGTTTCCTTGACTTAAAAGTCTTGTATAAACAAAAACTATGACATCAAAAGCAAAAGCACAAATCAATAATATACCTCGGCTTACCAACATCACTTGGGACGGTCATATTCCCATCGCCTCTGATTTTGACGATTTTTATTATCAATGTGATGGGCTAGCCGAATCACAATTCGTATTTTTGGGTGGAATCGGTGCGCCAAATATTTGGCAAGACGACGGCGATTATACGATTGTTGAAACTGGCTTTGGTACGGGGTTAAATTTTCTAACAACCGCCCAAAAGTGGTTAGCTTGCAAACAATCAGGAACACTGACCTTCATATCTATCGAAGCTTTCCCTATGGACACCGCCGTTTTAGAAAAGGCCCATGCTGCCTTTCCCGAAGTCGCTGAGCTATCATCACAGCTGCGCCGTATATGGCCGATGCCAGAAAAAGGCTATCATGTTCGTTCCCTGCAAAACGGTCGCATAAAATTGATCTTGATTTTTAATGATGTTGCTGAGGCTCTCGCTGAATTATCAGCCCGTGTAGATGCGTGGTATCTTGACGGATTTTCGCCTGCAAAAAATCCTGCCATGTGGTCCAATGATGTATTAGATCATGTTGCACGGCTCTCAAGCACGGGAACACGGCTTGCAACGTTCACTGCGGCAGGCTTTATACGTCGCGGCTTGATAGATCGTAATTTTGAAGTTTTTAAAGCGCCTGGCTTTGGCAAAAAACGCGAACGTATGACTGCCCGTTACAAGGGGGATCAAAATGATAATGCGGTAAACCCCTACAGTAAAAATCATATCCCAGACTGGGCACATGTATCGCATATTTCAGCGCATAAAGTCGCCACAGCTAAGACGATAATCATTGGTGCGGGTATCGCAGGGGCAAGCATCGCTTATGAGCTGAAGAAAAATGGTCATTCTATTAAGATCATTGCAGACCAAAACACACCTGTTGCCAGCACTGTTAGTGCTGCGATCTTGATGCCACTATTCCAAATTAATAATCCGATTGAGCGTCAATTTTATATCAGCAGTTTTTCATATGCCCTGCAACACCCAGCGTATCAAGATGCTTTCATTAGCGACAGGGGTATCACTGTCAAACCAAGTGAAAATTTAAACGCTGAAAGACTGCAAAAGATTGCACAGCATTTTAATTGGGGTAATGAATGGCTAAAATTACTGGAAAACAAAGGCCAGCCCGAATTATTTTTGCAAAAAACAGGAACAGTTTGCACCAAAACTGTGCTGAAAAACTTGTTACAAGATATTGATATTTTAGATGAGAAAGTGACGTCTATTAGATATAATCATGGTCAGTGGTTTTGCTTAGATGCAAAAAATACAATACTGGCAAAAGCAGATAATATCGTAATAGCTGCTGGGCCATATAGTACAAATTTATCCCAAAAAACTGGCATAAAAATGTACGCAAATATAGGGCAAGCAGACACGTATCCAGCCCATAATTTTAAGACTATTCCAGCGCACAGCTTTTCATTTGGCGGCTATTTAACCCCGGCTTATAAGGACCAAAACAAGCAGGTCAGAATGCTGGGGTCGACGTTTGAAAGCATAGGCGAGATTGATGATCAAAACCCTATTTTTACGAACTTAAATTCACTCACTGAAATCACAGATAATATGCCCCGAAAAACCACCGAAATATTGCACAAATTTAAGTCAGCATTTTCAACAAGCTTTGAACAAGACAAGGTCCAACCCACAGATAGCTTTTGTGGTATGCGCGCCTTGAGCCTTGATCATTTACCGTATGTTGGCCCTGTGGCTAACTCTGATGCACTGCAACAACAATATGCTTTGCTTGCTAAAGATAAAAACAAACGCTGGTTAGGGTACCCACCTTATGAAAAAGGCCTTTATATGCTAACAGGCATGGGGGCAAAAGGATACCAATATGCCCCTTATGCTGCATCCTATCTTGCGGCCTTAATTTGCGGAAAACCGTTGACTATACCCAGCGCGCTTATCCCAAAGCTTCATCCCAGCCGTTTGGTGATAAAACGTATAATCAAAAACCTTGGATAATAAAAAAGCGCACACCATACGACTAATAATCATACGGTGTGCGAAGGATTGAAACATTTTTCCTTTACTGTGTGTTATTTTGAGCCACAAGAGTTTTATTTGCACTTTCCGTTTTCACATGCTGTTTAAAATTACGGAAAGCCGTGCGCGAAATTTTATTGCGATTGCTTGTTCTAAGCGCCATTAAATAAGATTTATGGGCTTTATTCAGATTACCAGATTGATGCGCAACATGACCACGATTAAGCCAAGCCCGCCAGTAATTGCGATCTAACTTAATGGCAGCATCGCACGCGGCCTCTGCCGCAACTATATTGCCTAAAATTGTTTCACTTGCGCATAGATTATTGGCTGCAAGAACACGGTCTGGCCGCTTTAAATGCTGCTGAGAGGCTGCGCGGTAATGCTGGGCTGCACGCGCGTAATTACGGTCACTGATAGCGCGCTCGCCAGCAGCAATATGCTGGTTGCCTGACATGGTTTGAAACGTAGAACTATCAGCCTGCACCGGCGCACTAACCGCTGTGACCATTGCCAAGCTAGCAGCAGCACTCAGCACTAAATTAGAAATCCTGGTCGTTTTAATCTGAAACATTTTAGTCTCCTAAATTTTATATTTTTATCAAACTCGAAACCTTCGTCGTTTCCAAGTGGACGAAAAGTCATCACGTTGTGGTATCGTCCGCTTCTGAAATAAATATAGGTTTTCATTTTTGAATGTTAACTGCTATAATATGCAGAGTTGGTATTCATTTTTGAATAGATAAATTATGAGGAATATGGATAATGATCGACTGGGATGACCTAAAGTATTTTCTTGTCATGGCGGAGGAGGGCAGTTTAACTGGCGCTGCTAACCGATTACATATTAGCCAACCGACCTTATCACGACGTTTAACAGCGCTTGAACACTCAACTGGAATAGATTTGTTCACACGGACACGTTCGGGGCTTGAACTGACAGCAGCGGGCGAAGGCATTATCCATAGTGTGAAACATATGCAAGACGATGTTCATGCTATTGAGCGTATTATCACAGGCCAAGATGATAGCTTAAAAGGCCGTATCGCAATTTCTACCGCTGAAAATATCGGCTCATCTTGGCTTGTTGATCAATTGCGCCCGTTTCATGATCAATATCCGAGTATTGAAATAGAAATTAAAATCGATAATTCGGTTTCAGACCTGTTACGCCGTGAAGCAGATATTGCCCTTAGAATGTTTCGCCCTGAGCAAAATGACCTTATCGCTCGTAAAACGGTCACTATGAACTATGGTTTCTATGCGTCCAAAGATTATGTTGCGAAACATGGTCTGCCTAAAAGTAAAGCAGAGCTGAAAACACATAATCTTGTTTTGCCCCATGAAGATATTCTACAGATGGTCAAGCGCACCCATAAAGATACAGATATCACAGGCGCTAAGGCTGCGTTTCGTTCCAACTCTTTATCTGCGCTTGAAGCAGCCATCCGTGCAGGCTATGGCATTGGTACGACGTGCCACATTACTGCTAGCCAATGTGATGATCTTGTACCCGTGTTGCCTGACTATAGCGTTTATAGCGCGGATATTTGGTTGGTAACCCATTCTGAACTGCGTCGGAGCGCCAGATTACGCTTAATATACGACTATTTAGCAGACATGCTGATGAAACACAAAACTGCATTCATGTTTCCAGCTGATCATAATAAAAATATACAGGCAGTGCAGCACCAGTAAAATTATTTGGGTTCGTTATCATAAACTGCTAAAACAACATTCCCACGACCACTGTATGTCACATTGCAAAAGCAGCCATAAGCCATCATAATACCACGTCCATGCTTTTTACAAAGGTCGTGTCCATCAACTGAATAAGATTGAAAGTCAAATCCAGGTCCAGGGTCCGTGATTGTAAACTGGGATTGTTTTTCGCCGCGTTCAAATCTTAGGGATACAAAACGATCTGCATATTTCTTATCCTTTAAACGTGAATTAATTTCAGTGTTTAAAATCCCCGTTTCGATCAACTGCCCTTTTTCATCATGGCCTATTTCTAGGCAGCCATGTTCAACGGCATTAACCAATAATTCCAACAATCCAAGTGCAATAGGGGTTGGATTTGTAAATGTCATTGAAAGCATTGTTGCTAATTTTTGCGCTTCGGTTCGTGTACGTATTTGGAACTCGCCTGAACGAATATGGCCAATAGCACTGCTACGTTGTTCGATATCGGCTTTTAGACGTAAAATACTAGCGTGTTCTTGAGCAAAAAAACAGGTCACAGACTGGATAACACTGGCTTGCGTATCTGGGAAAAACACATGAGCTGCCCCTTTGGCTAGCATCTGTTGTTCTAACACTGTATCTGCTGTAGCTAACTGTACCAGCGCTTTCAGATCACCATCTTGTATGTGTGCTATTCGGTTTGACAAAAACCATTCGCAGTCTTGCTGGTCAACAGTTTGATCAATCAGAAACACAGGAACACAATCCCCTTTAAGCTGTGTTAGAACATCACTATCAGCTCG
>JABABO010000019.1 GCA_014238195.1 Kordiimonadaceae bacterium
CGTCAACAAGTTCCCACCGCCAATCAAGTTTAGCTTTTGGGTTGCGATTTGGTAACAGATAAACATCACTGCCTGGCTCAGCACATCCCGTCATGGCACCCGAATTAGCACAGTGCGCAACAGCAATTTCGCCTGAGGGAAGCTCCACATCCGCTAAAAAACGCTTATAGCGCCTTACGAGCTTTGCCTTTACGAGATTTTCTGTAAATTTCATAATAAATTCAATCGCTTATAAAAAATATTACACTGTCATGCTTGTGCTGATCATGTTAGTTTTCGTTGCACATATGCAACAGTGAAAAAAATGATAGCCTCTGCAACGACAAATAGATAGCTGTAAAGCTTCGGGTAAGACTTCAATCGTGCCAATAAGCGCCTTATATTTAAAGTCTTAGGATAAACTACACATTTTTGTAACCAAGCCCTTTATAACCAGTCTGTTTTGTGACCAGTCTTCCATCCCCCTAACGGAGAAAACAATGAAAATTATCACAGCGCGTATTGCAGCCGCTCTGGCAGCCAGTGCATCCTTCGCAGCGATCAATACATCAGCAACTTACGCAGATGATGGTCAATTGACCCTAGAAGAGATCATCGTTACAGCACAAAAGCGTGAGCAAAGCTTGCAGGATGTTCCTATCTCGGTCGCGACACTTGACGGTGAAAGTTTTAAGCAGCTTGTAGCGGCGGGTGAAGATATCCGTGTTCTAGCGGGCCGCATTCCTGGTTTGAACGCAGAATCATCAAATGGTCGCACGGCCCCGCGCTTTTACATTCGCGGACTTGGCAATACAGATTTCGACCTTGCAGCATCACAGCCCGTGTCAATCATCATGGACGATGTTGTGATGGAGCGGGTTTCGTTAAAAAGCTTCCCGCTTTTCGATGTCGCCCGTGTTGAAGTTCTACGCGGCCCACAAGGAACACTTTTTGGGCGCAACACCCCTGCTGGTATTGTTAAATTTGATAGCGTAAAGCCTGGCGATGAAGCCGAAGGATACGTTGTAGTAAACTATGGTACACATGGGACAGCAAGCGTTGAAGCAGCGATCACAACACCGATTAACGAGGTTGTTTCGATCCGTACATCAGGGCTTTACAGCACCCGTGATGATTGGATTGATAATGGTTACACCAATGAAAAAAATGCGATGGGTGGTTTTGAAGATATAGCAGCGCGCGTTTTTGTCAGCATCAAGCCGTCTGATAACTTTGAAGCCCTTTTAAAGGTTCACGCGCGGGACTTGGACGGAACAGCCTCAATCTTTCGGGCGAACATTCTGACAACAGGGTCAAACGAGCTGAATGAAAACTACGACCGCGACACTGTATGGTATGACGGCGGCGACAATAACCCACAAGGTGCTAAGCAAGACGGCGCATCCTTGAAATTAGTCTACAACACAGACCTCATTGAATTTACCTCAATCACAGCCGTTGAAAGTGCAACGGGATCCAGCTTTGGTGACATTGATGGTGGTTTCGGTGCAGGTGACACAGGCGGACCAGGCTTCATTCCATTCCCTTCAGCGACAGCAGGCATTGTAGATGATCTTGATCAATTCACGCAAGAAGTGCGTTTGGCTAGTAACAGCGAATCAATCATACAATGGCAAGCGGGGGCTTATTATTTCAAAGATGACCTAACAGCAACCACTGATCCTGGTTTCGTTGACCCAACAAGTGTGTTTTATGATAACGAGGCATGGTCAGTCTTTGGTCAAGCCAGCCACAATATTAATGACAAAACAACGATCACAGGCGGCATGCGTTATACAAAAGACAAGAAAAACCTTAATGCCACTGTTCGTGAAGTTATATCTGTTCCAGCTTTTGGATTCAGCTTTATTAACACTCGGACATTTACAGAAAATGTAGACGCAAGCCGCATCAGCTGGGACCTTGCTGTCAACCATGTTTTAAATGATGACATTTCGGTCTTTGCCCGCATCGCCGATGGGTTCCGTGCACCATCTATCCAAGGCCGTAATTTAGCCTTCCCCCCTAATAGAGCTGCGAGTGTTGCTAAGGAAGAAACAATCCGCTCCTATGAAGCTGGTTTTAAATCAGAACTTCTTGAAAATACACTCCGCTTGAACGGCACAGCCTTTTATTGGCGTATGCAAGACCAACAATTGTCAGCCGTTGGAGGCACTGGCAACCTCATTCGTCTCGTGAATGCTGATACCACAACAGGCTACGGCATGGAATTTGATATGGAATGGCTGGTCAGCGAAAACTTTAGCTTAACGGCCGGCCTGTCTTGGAACAACACACAAATAAATGACACTGATCTTGCGGTTGCTACCTGCGGGTCTGGTCAATGTACCCCCCTCGACCCAGAATCAACGACTAATCCAGGTTTTGTATCAGTGGACAAGAACTCACTGCCACAAGCCCCTGATATTGTTGCTAATTTTAACGCGACATACATTGTGCCACTAGGTGATGCGCAACTTGCATTTTCAACCGATTGGTTCATTGAAAATGACAAACATTTGTTCCTTTACGAATCAGCTGAATACCAAACTAGTGGCGACTTTGAAGGTGGTTTCCGCGTTGCGTATCAATGGGGTGAAGGTAATCATGAGTTAGCCCTATTTGGCCGCAACATTACCGACGAAGATAATTTGAAAGGCGGCATTGATTTTAACAATAATACTGCCTTTGTGAACGAGCCGCGCCGCTTTGGCATTAGCTTCCGCAGCAACTTTTAAGATATCATATAGCGAGACCAATAAATAATGAGGTCATTATTCGCAAAGTCTCTTGGGATAAGTCGAACCGACATAAAGACTTATAGCCAAATGAGGGGATAAAAATTCACCGCAATTGGCTATAAATAAATGCAATAAGGCCCCATCGATTATGATGGGGCCTTATTTTAGTTAAGACTGTAAAGTATTTCTTGTTCGGCATCCTCAGCCACAATGATATTTAGCCGTTAGGCAGCAGCATCACTTTACCGCCACGCTCGCCCTGCCCCGCCAGATCAACAGCCGCCGCAATTTCATCCAGTGTGAATGTCTTGGCAATCGTTGATTTAAGCTCACCCATCATAATTGCTGGAATAAGTTCCCCAAAGGCCGCTTGTTTTTGCTCAGGCGTTGCCGTTTCATACCATTTAGCAAGCCAGAAACCCCGCAAGCGCACATCATTGAAGATAGTTGATTGCACCGAAATTTGTGTTGGCTGCATTGACATAGCCCCGTAAGACACAGCCGTACCCCCTAGTGCTAGGGCTTCAACCATTGCAGTAAGCGTTGTGCCCGCGACCGCATCGATCGCTAGACGGATAGGGTTTCCATCCGCTGCATTTTGAATATCAGTGGTTAAAGTGTCTTCGCTAGCAATAACAACAGCGTCGCCGCCCATCGCCAAAATATCGTCCCGCAAGCTTTCACGCCGCACAATATTCACGGTTTTGACACCCATTTTTTTTGCCAGCTGGATAACATATGTCCCAACGGCGGAATTGGCAGCACTTTGCACAATCCAATCACCAGGCTTCAGCTCAACAAAGTCACGCAGCATCAATAGCGCGGTCATCGGGTTAACAGCCACCATCGATAATTGCTGCAAGTCACCGCCATCAGGCATTGGAATAAAGCCAGCAGCAGGCCCAACAAATGACTGACGCCATTTACCACCAGGTGCGGCTAGCAAGACGGTTTGCCCCACTTGTAAATGCGTAACGCCCGCCCCAACTTCTGCGACGCGGCCAATGGCCTCGCCGCCTGGAACTTCGGGTAGATTAGGCTTTATGCCATACATACCAGCGACCTTTAAAATATCCGATGGGTTAATAGGTGAGGCAAGAACATCTGCGCGTACTTCACCAGACTTTAGCGCCACTTGTTCATCATCAGCTAACTTTAGAACATCGGACGGATTTCCCATTTCATGATAAATGACATGTTTCATATACTATACTCCTATTCAATACTTACTTATAAACACATGTTGTGACACCCTAGCATGACAATTCTTGTTTGTCTGTACAGGCTTTTAATTTTATCGCATAGTATGCGCTAACCTATTTAAAGGGTCTATAAGCCAACATGGAATTTGGGATTTCATAACATCTTGCAAGGGTTATCAATGTCATGACTAAATCACAACTTTCACCTATTGCCAGTTTTGCATCCCTTATATTTGCGCTGACTCTATCGGCCTGTGGTAGCCCTGAAAGCGAAGAACAATCCCCACCTGTAAAAGGCTTGCGCGTCTTTGAAGTTTCCCAGTCAGCTTCAACTGAAACACGGCGATATCCCACACTGATCGAACCAGCCGCCGAAAGTGGCTTATCTTTTGAAATCAACGGTCAATTAGGGGAAGTTACTTTAAAAGAAGGCCAAACTGTAAATGCGGGTGATCTTCTAATGCAGCTAGACCCTACATCGCTTAATTTGGAACTGCAAGAAGCCCGTGCAGCACGGGAACAAGCTGAAACATCACTGAACAACGCCCAGTCGGATTTTGACCGTAAGCAAGAATTGTTAGAGACTGGCGCAGTGACGCGCACAGCATACGATAATGCCAAAACGGCCCTCGCAAATAACGAAAGCCAGCGAGTGCAAGCCACGCGCCGCTATGAACTAGCAAACGAGCGCCTGAGCAAAGCAACCCTAAGCGCCCCCTTTGATGGTATTATCACCAATGTGGAAGCAGATTCATTCACAAATGTGTCAGCGGGTAAAAGTGTGGTCACACTGTATAGCCAGAACGCCCTAGAAGTTAGATTTAATGTGCCTGCAAACATTGTTAACCAGATCAAAGTCGGTGACCAAACTGTCATCGCTGTTTCCGACTTGCCAGGGGTACAGCTGCGGGGACGTATTCAAGAAATCAGCGCCCGTGCTTCGCTCGTATCGGCCTTTCCTGTTGTTGTCGCGCTGCAAGAAACCAGCGAAGGTTTAAAAGCAGGCATGGCGGCGGAAATTTCTCTGAGATTTGCATTACCCGGCGGTGTTGACGGTTTTCTTGTGCCATTATCGGCTATTAACACACCAGACATGCCAAAGCGCAGCACAAGCGCCAAAACCCGAACGGGTAAGGGAAGTCTAGCGAGTGTTTTTGTCTTTGATGCAGCAAGTTCAACGGTGAAAGCTGCCCCTGTACGCATTGTTGGGGTGCGTGAAAATATGGTGATTATAAAAAGCGGATTAAAAGCAGGTGATATTATTGCGTCTGCTGGAGTTAGCTATTTGCACGAAGGACAAAAGGTGCGCCCCTTGGTGCACAATCACCAAACCCCGTTTCCTTTAAAATGATAGGGGGAACACTATGAATTTCATCACAAAACTAGGGCTTGATAAAAACCGTTTTACCATGCTGATTATCATCAGCCTTTTGGTTGTTGGCTCGTTACTGTATTTAGATTTTCCCAAACGTGAAGACCCAAATATCACAATCCGCAATGCCTCTGTGACTGTAAAATTTCCTGGCATGCCGCCTGAGCGCATGGAAAGCTTGGTCGCTGAAAAAGTAGAGCGCAAAATCCGTGAAATAAAAGAAGTAAAAGAAATCCATACGCTGTTAAACACAGGTCGGACAAAAATATCCGTGACACTAAAGGATAGTGTGACAGACCTTGATCCCGTTTGGCAGGAGCTACGGGAAAAAATGGATGACATTAAGCGCGAGCTACCCACTGGTGCACAAGGCCCAATTGTTGACACCAACGTCGGGGAAGTCACCATTGCAACCATCGCCTTGACGGGTGAAGGCTTTAGCATACGTGAACTGGAAGTCACCGCAAAAGAATTACAGCGCAAAATGTACAATGTTGATGGTGTAAGCAAGATCGATATCTATGGCATCCAGCAAGAACGTTTATGGCTGGAATTTGACGCGGAACGCTTAGCCGCTGTTGGTCATCATTTGCAAAATATGATCGCAGATTTGCAAGCCCAAAATATTATTCTCCCTGCGGGGGAGCTAAACACAGGCGGTGCCAGACTTCTTCTTGAAACAAGTGGCAATTTCAAATCGATTACAGATGTAGAATTGATGTTAACCAAGCTTGGGCAAACCGACGAATATGCCCGCTTATTTGATCTAGTTGAGATACGGCGTGGCTATATGTCACCCCCTGAACGACCTGTGTTTTTTAATGGCCAACCCGCCTTGTCCATTGGTATTCAAATGCAATCAGGTTTTGATATTCAAAATATTGGCCGTGAGATTGACCGTGTGAAACGCGCTTTCGCAAGCAGCCTGCCCATTGGTTATGAGCTAACTTACACGACATTCCAGCCATCAGTCGTAAGCGCATCAGTGAACAATGCGCTGACGAATGTTGGGCAAACTTTTCTGGTTGTCATACTGGTCGTGCTTGCCTTTCTGGGTTGGCGCTCTAGCTTGGTGATCGGTTCTATCATCCCACTGGCAATCATGTTTTCACTTATTGGTATGCGTTTGCTTGGAATTGCTCTTGAACAAGTTTCTATTGCAGCTGTGATCATTTCATTGGGGTTGTTGGTTGATAATGGGGTGGTGATTGTTGAAGATATCCTGCGCCGTATCAATAATGGTGCTACCCGCCGCGCTGCGGCCTTAGATGCAGGGCAGCAATTTTCTACACCGCTTCTTGTCAGTAGTCTAACAACAATTTTTGCCTTCACGCCATTTTTCATGCTAGAGGGTGCTAAAGGTGAATATAGCTTTTCACTGGGTGCTGTAGTGACATTAACGCTCAGTGGATCGTGGCTAGCGTCTATGTATTTTCTGCCTTTGATTGCCTCGCGCACCCTTGAGAGACAAACCATAAGCCCTGAAAACAAATCTGGTGAAAATCATGAAGAAAATTCACCAGACAACCCTGCCTATATTGTCTTTTACCAGCACTTTCTTCACGTCACCCAAAAACGCCCTTTCACTGTAATCGCGCTGAGTTATGCTTTGGTTGCACTCTCTGTCCAATTGTTCCCGCTTATCCCGCAAGAACAATTCCCTGAAAGCGAGCGAACAGAGGTATTGATCTATATGGATATGCCAAAAAGCACGCATATAGATGCGACAATTGCTGTCTCAAAAAATGTCGGGGCATGGATCAATGACACCGACAAAAACCCCGAAGTTGCCAATCAAATTTCTTATGTTGGATTTGGTGGGCCACGCTTTTATTTATCACTATCGCCTGCCGAGCGATCCCCGTCGAACGCCTTTTTCCTTGTGAATGCAAACTCACCCAATGATGCCAACGTATTTACGGCACGGGCTAAACGTTATTTGATTGAAAATCATCCAGAAGCACGTTTTAAAATTAAGCGCCTTGCTATGGGGGCTTCGGAATCGGGGACCGTAGAGGTAGAAATCACAGGTCCTGATTTAGATAGATTACTTGTCCTGGCCCGCGAAACCGAAAGCTTTTTTCGCGGCATACCAGGTCTCATTCAAAACGAAAACGACTGGGGTGATAAAATATTAAAATTTATTGTGGATGTGGATCAAAGCAAAGCACGGCGGCTTGGTATAACATCTGAGTATATTTCTCAAATTTTAAGTATGTCTTTTGATGGTTATCAGGTTTCAGACTACCGTGAAGGCAATCAATCCATACCCATTATGATCAGGTCCCTTCCAAAAGACCGTAATAGTGTTGAAGATGTGCTTAATATTACGCTATCAGGCAATCCGTCCGCTATAGCGGTTGAGCAAATTTCCGACCTCTGGCCAACCCTTGAATATTCGCAAATTCGCAGGAAAGATCAGGTACGCACCATTACCATCACAGCAAAAACTACACAATTTTCGGCTGGGGAACTTTACGCTTTGGTCCAAAAGCGTATCGACAGCTTAGACCTGAGCGGCGGTTATCAGATTACCATAGGGGGCGAACTTGAAGACGCAGCTGAGACCAACGGACAACTTGGTGCTGCCCTGCCCTATGCGCTTATGTTGATGTTTCTTGCTATCATGTATCAATTTAACAGCTTCAAGCGAGCAGTTATCGTATTTATGACAGTCCCGCTTATCTTTGTTGGTATTCCCTATGGCTTGTTATTAACGGGCGAACCTATGTCTTTCTTCGCGACCCTTGGGATCATAAGCCTAGCAGGTATTGTCATTAACAATGCCATTGTCCTGATTGATCAAATTGACATTGAGGCTAACGAGATGCACTTGCAGCCAGCAATCATCCGTGCGGCTGAGCGGCGATTAAGGCCTATCTTGCTGACATCCATCA
>JABABO010000024.1 GCA_014238195.1 Kordiimonadaceae bacterium
CCAAGCCTAAATAGTCGGGTATTATCCGCCCGTTCTATGGGCAGAGGACATGCGGCTTCTAGTTCCAATGGGCGCAGATTAAAACGTCGTGGACAGCTTGGGTTTTATTTAGTTCTTTCTTTCTTGTTTCTAGCGCTTGAGACTTTTGCCCCGTCTGTTACTGTAAAAATACGTGGGTACGCCAATGATCTTGTTGCGCCTATTTTAAGTATCCTTGCAAAACCTATTTCTGCGACACAATCTGGGTTAGAGCGAATTGCGGGTGCCTCAGATGTATATATAGATAACCAACGTTTGTTAGATGAAAATGACCGCATGCGCCAATGGCAAAAGGCCGCACAAGTTCTTATGGGCGAAAATGAACGCTTAAAAGCGATGCTAAAAGCCCCGGCGCGAGAAGTGCCAACTGCTGCAACTGGTCGTGTTGTTGGTATCGGAGGTGGTTCCTTTGAGCGGAGTGTGATTATCAATGTAGGGTCTAGAGACAGTGTGCGACGAGATTATCCAGTCGTTGATGATTCAGGTCTGCTTGGGCGCGTTATTCATGTGGGACAAATATCTGCACGAACACTTTTGATCACTGACCTGAATAGTCGTATTCCTGTGCGTTTTGAACGTACTGGTGTGTTAGCAATAGCCGAAGGCCAAAATGATGCCTATTTACGACTGGCCTTTTTGTCAAAAAATGACCAAATAACTGTTGGGGATCGCCTTTTGACATCAGGTCATGGTGCGGTTTATCCCCCCGATATTCCAGTTGGCCGTGTTGTTAGCATTAGTGGTGATGTGGTTGTTATGGAGCCCATGGCACTAATAGATCGCTTAGATTTTATTAAAGTGTTGGCTTATCAACCACTAATCCCTGAAAATGAATCTCAAGTTTTGCCACAAAATGTTGATCCAGCAAATGATACTGGGGGCCGTGATGATTAAGCGTCCTGCTATGACAGAATTTGGTGTTGCTGGTTTTGTCCCACTTGGCTTTGGTCTTTTTCTTGCTATCTTGATGTTATTACCTATTGGTACAGGGTTAGCGGGCATAACGACGCCCCATCTTGTAATGATTTCAATCTTTTATTGGATGACACATCGCCCCCTATTGGTACCCTATGGGGCTTGTGCATTACTCGGTTTGTTCCTTGATCTTTGGCTTGACACGCCGCTAGGTCTTAATATGCTAATGTTGATAATGACCCGCATGTTTGTTCTTAACCAATTTAAGTATTTTCGAGGACGCATACGCTTTATCTACTTGAGCGTATTCGCAGTGATGAGTCTTGGTATATACTTCGTAGCTTGGTTAATTATATCAATCGTTCATGGTACAGTCTGGGATGTTATGCCAATTCTGTATCAATGGTTGATAACTGTTTTTGCGTACATCCCTCTTGCTTGGATACTTGGTCGATTACGAAGAATGACAATGTGAGTTAATGGTTAGTTATGGCGCGTGAAGGATTACGATATCAAACTTTTAGCCGTCGGGCATTGTTAATGGCTGGTGTTCAAGGTGCTGCTTTAACTGCCCTTGGTGGACGATTATATTATTTAGCCGTTGTTGAAGGCGAAAAATACCGCCTGCGAGCCGATCGTAATCGCATATCTTTACGTTTAATAGCACCAGAACGTGGTCTTATACTGGATCGTTATGGCCGCCAGCTTGCAAAAAATCGGCAGGACTTTCGGGTGTTTTTAATACCCGAGCAAGCTATTGATGTCGACGCAACACTTATAAAGCTTGGATATATTGTTCATCTGAATGAGCGGCGATTGCGTCGTGTGCAGCGACAAATAAAGCGGCAACGTAAATTCGTGCCAGTAACTGTGGCACAGCGCTTGGATTGGAAAACATTTTCCCGGGTTAATGTATCGCTGCCATATCTTCCTGGCGTCGTGCCTGAAAGCGGTTTATCCCGTTTTTATCCCGCAGGAGGGGCACTAGCGCACATTGTAGGGTATTTAGGCAGCCCGAGGGAACAAGACATCGGTGAAAATCCGCTTTATCAACTACCAGGCTTTAAAGTCGGTCGCCAAGGCCTTGAAAGTGCCTTTGAAGATGATTTGCGTGGATTTGCAGGGCGGCGACAAGTCGAAGTGAATTCCGTTGGTCGTGAAGTCCGAGAATTGCCACCACGTCAAGAAGCAAGTAACGGCAAAAATATTCAGCTTACCCTTGATTTGGCTTTGCAAAAATTTGCAGCTGAGCAAATGGGTGAAGCGGCTGCAGCAAGCGTGGTTATGGATGTTAGAAGCGGTGAATTACTTGCGCTATCGTCCACCCCTAGCTATGATCCGAATGATTTTATTGGTGGAATGAGCCAAGAAAATTGGCAATCCCTAATTAATGATCCGCGTAAACCATTGCTGAATAAATGTGTCTCAGGTCAGTTTCCACCAGGTTCAACGATCAAGCCTTTCGTAGCTCTCGCTGCACTTGAACAAGGCGTTTTGACGCCTGAAACTCAATTTTATTGTAATGGTACTCATAAACTTGGTAATCACACGTTTCACTGCTGGCAGCGTCGTGGTCACGGAATGCAGACCATGACAAGTGCGATTGCCAATAGCTGTGATGTTTATTTTTATCGTTTAGCCGAACGGCTGGATATTGATCAGATCGCTGATATGGGACGTCGTTTTGGCTTGGGTACATCCTATGACATTGGTGTTGATGGACAAAAGTCAGGCCTTATGCCTGATAGGGCTTGGAAACGAGACGTTCTCAATGAACCTTGGCATGGGGGAGAAACTTTAAATACTGCGATTGGACAAGGTGCCGTTCTAGCGACACCCTTACAGCTTGTTGTTATGATGGCACGTTTAGCAACTGGGCGATTAGTAAGACCAAAATTGGTATTTAATGAAAGTGAGTTAGCGGGACAAGACGCAAATTTTCCAACAATAGGTCTTAACCCTTTATCCTTACAAACAGTGCAAAGGGGCATGGAAATGGTGATGGAACCAGGTGGGACAGCCCATAATTATGCCCGTAGAAAATCCGCACAAAAGCTGGCTGGTAAAACCGGAACGGCGCAGGTAAGACGCATTACAACAGAAGAACGTGCAGCAGGTGTTTTTAAGAATGAAGATTTACCTTGGAATAGACGTGACCACGCCTTGTTCGTGGGCTATGCCCCCGCAGATACACCCCGCATGGCTGTTTCAGTACTGGTACAGCACGGCGGGGGTGGGTCTGCTGTCGCTGCACCCATAGGGCGCAAGCTGATGGACAAAGCAGCCCAATTACTTGATAGCCCACCAAAGTCTGTAGTGGAAGGGGATGGAATGGATAATTCTAGTGACAGCTTCTCAAATCCTAGAATACTAAAGGGACAAGTTTGATGGGTGCTATGCCAACACTGCATCACGCCCGTGAACCGCTAAGCATTATTCAGCGCCTTTTGTCAATAAATTGGCTGATGGTGCTTATTATTATTTGTATTGCTTCGGTTGGGTTTTCACTGCTGTATTCCGTCGCTGGAGGCAAATGGGACCCGTGGGCCGAAAGGCAAATGATCCGCTTTTTTGGGAGCCTTGCAATTATGATTTTGATTGCTTTGACCAATATCAGGATTTGGATGGCTTTATCTTATCCAGCTTGGTTGATCGGTCTTGTCTTTTTGATCGCTGTTGAAATTGCTGGCACCATTGGTATGGGCGGACAGCGTTGGCTAGATATAGGTGTAATGCGTATCCAACCCTCTGAATTTATGAAAATTGCAGTGGTTATGGCCCTAGCACGTTATTTTCATGGGCGTGATTATTATCAAAGTAGAAAGCTCAGCAGTCTTATTTTGCCTTTCATACTGATTACCCTGCCCTTCTTATTAGTACTACGGCAACCAGACTTGGGGACAAGTTTAATGATTGTGGCAGGCGCTGTAGCTGTTATTTTTATGGCTGGGTTGCCTGCTTGGCTTTTTGTGTTCGCAGGTACTGTTTCTGCTATTGGTGCAGTTTCGCTTTGGCCATTTTTGCCGTCCTATCAAAAGGGCCGTGTTTTGACTTTTATTAATCCAGAAGCCGACCCACTGGGGGCAGGATACCAAATTACGCAGTCGAAAATTGCCCTTGGATCAGGTGGCCTGAGCGGTAAGGGCTTTTTGGAAGGAACGCAGAGCCAACTTAATTTCTTGCCTGAAATGAAAACCGATTTTATCTTTACCGTTCTTGCGGAAGAATTTGGTTTAATGGGTGCGGTTGGCTTGCTGCTTATGTATTTTATTGTGCTGACATATGGTTTGCTGGTGGGGATTGGATGCCGTTCGCAGTTTGGTCGGTTGCTTGCTTCTGGCTTGGCGGTTACCTTATTCTTATATGTACTTATAAACGTTGGTATGGTGATGGGGCTATTGCCTGTTGTGGGTGTACCTTTGCCACTGGTCTCGTATGGTGGTTCCGCAATGCTCACATGGATGGTCGCTTTTGGACTGATATTATCCGTCGCAGTGCACCGGCAAATTGTCCTGGCCCCTAAAGGCAGCGGTCTTGGATAAAACATGAATAAGTTGCGATTCAAAGTTAATTTGATTGTATAACTCATTTCGTATAGGCTCTTTATGATAAAGGAGAAAAGCCGTGGTACATACACATGATCATAAGATTTGTATTAATACTGCTTTAATCGAAGCTGAGCGCCTTTGTAATCAACGTGGTACCCGCTTTACTGAACTGCGCAAACAAATACTAGAAATGGTTTGGCAGGGGCATAAGGCTGTTAAGGCTTATGATTTGCTAGATCAACTAGCCAGTAAAGGGGGGTCTGCAAAACCACCAACCGTTTATCGAGCCTTAGATTTTTTAATGGAAGAAGGCCTTGTTCACAAAATTCAATCCCTTAATGCTTATGTAGGGTGTCCACATCCAGGTAAAAATCACGTCAGTCAATTTTTAATTTGTGACGGGTGTGAAAATGTCAATGAAGTTGGTTCAATTGAACTTGACCACGCCTTAGCGAGCGCGTCAGAGAATGCAAAATTTCAAGTCAAACGCCAAACAATCGAATTGCACGGCCTGTGCTTTGAATGTCAGAAACGATCAGCGGACTGACATTTAATCGCAACTCATTTCAACCCGCAACACTTACAAAAATCAAAAATGACAGCTTGAAGCTCCGCGCTTTGCCAAATATTGTTGATGATAATCTTCCGCTTCCCAAAAGGCCATAACAGGAACAATTTCAGTTACAATATCGCGTTTATACTGACCCGATTCTATCAAGCTTGCTTTCCTTTGCTGCGCCTCAGCAATCTGATCATCGCTGTGAACAAATATCACAGAGCGATACTGTGTCCCCACATCAGGACCCTGCCTGTTTAATTCAGTGGGATTATGGTTAGCAAAGAAAATATCCAAAAGTGCATTATAGTCAATGATTTCTGGGTTATATAGTACTTGCACGACTTCAGCATGACCTGTTGTACCAGTGCAGACTTCACGGTACGTTGGGTTACTATTTGTACCCCCCATATAGCCGACTTTTGTGTCAGTGACACCTGCGGTCGTGCGGTAAGTTTCTTCAATACCCCAGAAACATCCTGCGCCGAAAGTTGCTACTGCCATGATTTGGTCCTTTTATAGTGTGATAGTGTTTCTCTTATATGGAATTGCTAGAGCCTTTCGTCTAGTATAAAAATGTAAAATAACGGTGAGGGCTAATTTATGCGTATGATTTTTAAAAGTTTTCTTGTAATTTTTATGAGCACATCTGTGATGGGCGCTGATACAGAAGCCATTCCAGCGGATCTTTTACAGCTAGATCATCAACGTTGTTTTAAAGGGTGTGTTTCTGACTTTGGTGAGAAAACCTGTAAAACATTATGTGATTGTACAGTAAATAGTTTTAAGGAAAAACTGAACTTTGGCCAGTATCTGGCTCTTTCAGCAGAATTAAGTAAGGGCGAGGTTAGCGACCCTACCCGTGCTTTGCTTGATAGTATTGCTAATCAGTGCGCATCTAATATCGAGAAATCGGGTATGGAAATCGGGTCACCAAAACCAAAAAAAGGTAAAGAGAAATAACTATAATTCTAAAGCCCCAGACCTGAGAGCGCTAAAATCCCCCAGAAAGCATTAAAATCCCAGTGGCTGGCTTGTTTCACTTTTAACAGTATCGGGTCCTAGAGCTTCAACATATAATGATTGGCTAGGATAGGCAAAATCAGTACCCGCATCGGCAACAATTGATTTGACAGCTAGCAACAGCTCTTCTTTCACTTCTAGCCATTCCAGCCAATTTGTGGTTTTTGTAAAGGCATACAGCAAAATATCAACCGAGCTAGCCCCAAAGCCATCAATGCGAACAAATGTTGCTGTGTCGTGCGGCTGCACAAATTTTTCGCTGTTCTTTAAGTAATCTTCAATGGCTTTTCGTATTTGTGAAAGCTGTTCTGCATTAGCATCATAGCGAATGCCAAGTCCCCATTTTATGCGTCGATACGTCATGCGTGAAAAATTAGTAACACTGTTATCGGACAAGGATGCATTAGGAACATAGACGGGCGCTTTGTCAAAACGGCGAACTGTTGTGGTTCTAAAACCGATGTGTTCAACAGTGCCTTCAACAATGCCGTCAACCAAAATCCAATCACCAGGGTTAAAACGTTTCTCGCCGATCACGAATAAGCCAGCAATCAGATTTTTAAACAAATCCTGAGCACCAAGGGCTACGGCAACACCGAATAAACCAAGCCCAGCAATCAGTGGTCCCACTTGAATGCCCCAAATTTCAAGGATTGTTGCAGCACCTAAAATGGCAAACATCAATTTAATAGTTTTGGCAATCCATTGAATCATGGATGCGGTTAGATATTGGTCAGCATGCTGAAGCAAAATACTTACAGGTTCTGATGCGCGGTACAAAGACCAAAATATCACAAAAGCAATCAATGAGCGATTGAGCATAGCGGCATAAACCGTGCTCGTTTCGCTTAAGTCGAGGCTATTCGTGGCAAAAAACACACCCATAACAATGGGGATGAAACGAATTGGTTTTTCTAGCGCTTTAACAATCGTGTCATCAATTTTATTCTCAGTTTTATCAGCGATACGTTGGATGCGGTTAATGACCAGAACTGTGAAAATGTTTCGAAGCAGTAGAAATCCGATTAAAACAGTCGCAGCAATGAGTATTTCACTGATATTGATACCATATAGACCATCATTCCAAACGTCAGTCACCAGATACCAAAAATTACGGAAAGAGTCTTCATTCATGATTAAAGCCTTATTGATAAATCATCGTTGTCAAATATGAGTATGTATCAAGCTATTCTGTATCCTTCAAGTCATGAGCTTGGTCGTCGTGCCCACTACGTGCAGAATAAAACAGCAACGCCATTAATCCGCCCCCCAGTAATGTTGTAAAGAATATACCAAGGGCCATGGCAAATTTGCCATGAAAACCCAGTGTAACGCCTTTTGATGCCATGTAAAAGCTCATGGCTGCGTAGCAGAAAATACTAACACCGCAACACGTTGCGACAACGTATACAATATATTTCATGGTTTTTCCTGTTTGTGACCAGATGACAATTAAATCAATTATGCATATCAGTTTTTAAAGTTGATCACACGTTATTTAAGCTATTGAATTTAAGCTACAGTGCAAGGGTTTATGAAGATTTTTGCATAAAGTGAAGAATTTGTTTTTTTCCAAGCCTTTGCATGTTAGCCTAAAAAGTGCAGAATGCTTAAAAGAATTTACGAGTCTAAACAGAGGGAGAAAGCAATGAAAGTGAGCCAGATACTCGGTGATAAATCAGCGGATGTGATTTCTATCGCGCAAGACAATTCAATTGGCGAAGTTGTAAAATTACTGAGTGAGCGTCGCATAGGTGCGATTCCAGTGATGAAGGGTGAAAAACTCATGGGTATTATTTCTGAGCGTGATATTGTGCGTGGTATCGCGATTCGTGGTGGTGAAGTGCTAGAAGACAGTGTTGGAACTTTAATGACCACATCTGTGATTACATGCACACCTAACGATACTGTCGAACAATTGATGATCATGATGACCGAACGGCGTATCCGTCATTTGCCAGTTCTAAATGAAGATAAAATGGTTGGCATGATGTCGATTGGTGACTTGGTAAAAGTCAGACTACAAGAAACTGAACAAGAAGCCGAAGCCTTGAAGGAATATATTGCCCATGCATAGAAAAATAGTATTCACTATATAATTAACGCCAAATTCCACGGGTATCGATAACGATTTTCTCAGTGATTCGGCTGCGTGAAATGCGTTTAAAGGGTCGGTGGTCTACCAACAACAATAGAATATCTGCCTCATTTAAAGCACTTGAGATATCTGTTAAAGTGATGTTCAAGCCTTCAAATTCAGGTGGCAATACTGAAATATTTGGTTCAACCGCTAAAAGCTTAATTGCGGGTTGGTCTTTAAATTCTTGTATCAATTGCTCAGTAATATCAAGCGCAGGACTGGACCGCAAGTCATCAATATCAGCTTTAAAAGCTAAACCTAAGCAGGCTATTGTTGGGGATTTAAAACGTGCGGCGGCATTCTTCACTTTTTTGATGACATGTTCAGGTTTTGCATCATTGACCTCACGCGCAGTGCGAATAATTTTTGCATCATGCCCTGCTTCGCTAACAATGAACCAAGGATCAACAGCAATGCAATGGCCGCCAACACCGGGTCCTGGATTTAGGATGTTCACCCTTGGGTGACGGTTAGCGAGCGTGATCAACTCCCATACATCTATGTCCATGCTATCGCAGATCACAGATAGCTCGTTTGCATATGCAATATTCACATCACGGAACGCATTTTCTGAAAGCTTTGCTAGCTCAGCGGTACGGGCGTTTGTCGTGATACAGTCTCCTTTAACAAATAACTCATATAAGGCAGTAGCGCACTCGCTACAGTCTGGTGTTACGCCGCCTATGATACGATCGTTTTGTACAAGCTCTATTAAAACTCGCCCAGGAAGTACCCTTTCAGGACAGTGGGCCGCATGATAAGCAACACCCACCCCACCGCTTTGCTTTAAGTCTGGTCGCTCCTCCTCCAGCCATGCTGTCATTTTTTCAGTTGTACCTGGTGGAACGGTTGATTCTAGGATCAATAAGTTTCCCTGTTGAATATAAGGGGCAATCGTGCGTGTTGCTTGTTCAATAAAGCTCAGGTCTGGGGTGCGCTGCCCCGTAAAAGGCGTAGGAACTGCGATAATAAATACATCCGCAGCTGCTGGGTCAAGGGCAGCAACCAGCGAACCGTTGGCAACAACGCCTTGCAGTAAGCCGTCAAGGTCAACTTCGACGATGTGGGCGCGCCCTTCGTTGATTGTATTGACGGTTTTTTCATTCACATCAACACCGCGTACATTGACACCTGATTTGGCAAAGATCGCTGCGGTTGGTAACCCAATATACCCAAGGCCAATGACACATAGATTTGAAACCTCAAACATTCTTTATGACCTCCAGAATTTTATTGGCAGCAGTACCATCGCCGTAAGGGTTGTGAGCAGCTGCCATGGTTTTATAAGCTTTCGGATTACCTAATAAGTTCGCAATTTCTGATACTATATTCTGTTTTTTTGTCCCCACGAGTTTAACAGTTCCAGCGGTCAGGGCTTCAGGACGTTCTGTCGTATCCCGCATCACAAGTACAGGCTTGCCAAGTGATGGCGCTTCTTC
>JABABO010000028.1 GCA_014238195.1 Kordiimonadaceae bacterium
CCTCAACAGAATTAGCAAGGCCGTGTGTGATCACTGCGCCTACTGCTGTATCCCTGTCTAAGTGCAGCCTGATACTCTGCTCCCCGGAAAAATATTGCATTCCAGGAAATCCATATTTTTCAAGAAATTTGCTCTCACCCAACCCTGAAGACAAATAGTGAATATTTTCTTCCTGTGCTTGAACGGTTATTTTAAGCTCAGGTACCATCTTCTATTCATCTTTAGCATTTAAAAAAATATCACTTTTCAATGATTTTGCTTCTAGTCCCCCATACAGGCGTATTGCGGGTAGCTTTGGCCAATAATCAGTTGTATCAATATCGGATAGATAGACGGCAGGCACAGCCCCTGACCGCATTGTAAACCATTCAAATTCTATACACGCATCACCGATGCTACCCCCACCAATGTCATTCAATGAAATCAGCAAAGGTTCATGTTTAATATCTGCATATGAGAATTTATGAATGCTCTCAAAATTCTCTTGCCTCTGATCTGTAATTTTGATGTAAAAATGTCCATCAGCCAAAGGGTTACCATCGCCAGTACGCGCGGTGCGACAATAAACCATTACGTAAGAGATAATATCTAGTTGACACGGCAATGTGAATTTATACGCTTGAGGCTGTTCTGGCTTGGGGGCGAAAAACTGTTCGGTCTTCGATGCTTCAAACAACAAAATCTGAGGGTGAATCTTCGCGACTTCTAGCATATTTTGATAATGTTCCAACTGGGCAAATAAGTCCTCAGATTGCTGGCGCATTGCACTTAATTGACGGTCCTTGACTGCCATGCGGCTTTGAAGTGATCCAAAACATGAAAAGATCAAGTCATCAAACATGGCTTGGATAGTATGAGGGGGACAATTTTCTTCTATAAAAAATGTTTTATGTGGGTTAAACATTTTTTGAACTTCCCCGAACGTTGAAAGCGCTTGCGCAATAGGATTTAAATCACCCCTAGCAAAAAATGCTTTCAAACCAATTGGAAAACCGACAAGTTCCAGCAGCTTGCTTTCCTGCAAGCCCTCAAGGTTTTCATCTGGAAGATAAAGAAGTCCCCCTGACGAAACAAGGATAATACAAGTAATATTAGACCGTTTATGTAACAAAGCCTGATAAACTGCGACATCACATAAAATCACTAAGGGCGACGAATAGAAATACTGATACGCTGCCTGCGTTACACGTAATTTTTCTGTCATGCGCCCTCCCGTGCTGAGCCTCTACCCCTTGAATGACTTGAACGCAAAGCGCGTAACAGGTTCTGTGATATACTCAAAAAATGTCGAAGAGCCCGTTTTAAAGTAAACTTGCGCCATATTTCCTGCGAAAATATCCTGTTCTGTTTGATTAGGATCCAATTGAACATGAATAATATAGGCACCGTTCGGATTAGCTTCAGAGACAACAGCATCAGCAGATAAATAAAGAACTTTCCCACCAATAGGAGTCATGGCATTTTTTCGGTTAGATGGGAAAACCACATCAACTTCCTGATCAATGTGAACCTGTTCAATATCATTGACTTGCAATTGAACTTCTAATTTTAGATCATCATTATCTGGGAATATTTCTAAAATAGGCTCACCAGGAGCAACCACAGACCCAAGTGTGCGTTTAGCGATGCGGAAAACAGTTCCATCAACAGGTGAAACTATTCTGCCACGATACATAATATCGGCAAGCTGCTCGACACGACTTTCAACTTCGTTAAGGCGTTGCTGTAAATCAACTACAAGCTGATTGGCCTGCTTAAGATATTCAAGCTGTGTTTGCTTCTTTTGATTTTCTAAACTGATAATATTATTACGAGCTTGGTTCACAGCGAGCTTTGTTGTTGCAATCCGTGCTTCCAACTCAGCAACCCGCCGCTCAGTCGCAAAAACTGTTGTGCGTTTTACCAAACCTTTATCAAGTAGTTCTTTGAAATCTGCGAGTTCGCGGTAAAATAAATCCAATTGGCGGTCATAAGCTACCAGAACAGCGGCGTTCCCTTCGATATCATTTTTTTCTGCGCCAATACGGTTGTCGATGATTTCAAGCTCGGCTTGTAGAACACGTCGCTGTGCTGCAAATTCAGACTTTTGACTTTCTATAGCTTCCAAAAGGCGTGGCTCGTCCTCGATATTACCCAAAAATTGCTTAGGAATCTCAATAATATCCAATCCGTTTACTTCTGCACGGCGACGGGCCAATTGCACTTGGTATATAGCTAATTGCAACTGGTTAGCCGACAGCTGAGACGATGACTTAACATCATCTAAAATCACCAATTCGTCACCTGCCTTTACCTGATCACCTTCACGAACATTCAACTGACGCAATATACCGCCCTCTAAATGCTCGATCACGCGGTTACGGTCTTCCGCAACAATACGACCCGATCCAATAACAGCGCCGTCTAACGGTGCAATACATCCCCAAAGTGATATAATGGTAAAAAAACCAACGATGACATGCCGACCATAAGAAAGCAACGGGACTTTTTTATCAGTAATTTGTTCGTGCCAATTCTGCAAAGTTGAACTATCAAACTTGTCAACAATTGTCGCATCAACATCTTTATTAGCAGAGACTGATAAGGATTGATTACTCATTTTCGCCTCCCTCTTTCTCATCTTTATCGGCTTGTTGTTTTTGGGCTGGCTTTTCGGTTAATGCCTTTTGCGGCCCACCGTCCCCGGGTTGCGGCCTAGTTTTTGCCGCCTGTTGCTTTTTCATAAAGTCTTCAGCCTTTGTAATATCTTGAACGATACCATCTTGCATACTCAGCACTTTATCCACAAACTGTAAGACACTTGGGCGCTGTGTCACAACAACGGTTGTCTTCTTTTGTTCCTTTGCCCTACGCATGGCTTGATGGAAGATACGCTCGCCGTTCGTGTCAAGGGCAGAATTGGGTTCATCAAGCACCAATACAGCAGGGTTAGCATAAAAGGCGCGGGCAAGCGCAATCAATTGTGCCTGACCACCTGAAGGCCAAAACCCTTCCTTCGACATGTGCGTATCGTATCCCTGCGGAAATTTAAGAATAATATCATGCACGCCTGCGCTTTTGGCCGCTTCGATTGCAAGGTCCGTTGCGTCATCACAGCGCAACCGCGCGATATTTTCACGAATGGATGCTTCAAAGAACGTGACTTGCTGCGGTACATAACCCACATGCAACCCCCTTGCGATTGGATCCCAAGCTTTTAGGTCCTGCCCATCAAGCGTCACCCGGCCTGCGGATGGTTCAAGATACCCGACCATAAGGCGCGCCAGCGTTGACTTGCCAGCACCTGAAGGGCCAACGATTGCCACACTATCACCTGCTGCAATCATACCAGAGACACCACGAATAATTGGTGGCATTCCAGGCTTCATTGTGTAAGCAATTTTTTCTAAGCCAATATGGCCTAGTGGACGCGGTAATTGCGTGCGATCTTCAGGAAGGCTTAAATCAGCCAAACGGGCTTTTAAGCGCTTTGACGATTCGTAAGCTTGCTTCAAATTACGCCAACCCCCGACAATCGCTTCAATCGGGGCTAGCGCCCGTGCACCAATGATTGAAATCGCAAAGATGGCGCCAATACCAGCGAGGTCATTTAACACCAGCAAGGCACCAACACCGATAATGGTAATTTGCAAAATTTGCCTAATTGACTTCGTCGCAGCAGAAAAAGATGTCGTCATCGAATAGGCTTGCAGAAAGCCATTTAATTGGTTGCGTTGATGATGCCCCCAATAGTTAACGCTTTCACGAAACATACCTTGGGCTTTAATCAATTCTTGGCCCTGCATATGGCTTTCAAGGGTTTGGTGGGCTTTGATTGTATCATCCATTTGCGCCCTGTTATAAGGGGATGTTTTACGTTCAGCGTACAGTGTCAACAATACCAACACAACGGCGCCGCCAAGAACAATCATACCCAAGCCAAAATGAACAGCAAAAATAATCATCATAAACAAAGGCATAACTGGCAAGTCAAAGATAGCCCCAAATGTCGGGGATGCAATCACTTGACGAATAGCCGCAAGGTCACGTACAGACTGAGGGTTAGTATCGCTTTGGCGTGAAAGTTCGCCAGCCAGAATAAGCCCCGCCATTTTGCTTTCTAAACGAATACCAGCCTTGGCCAGTAAATGGTTTCTAATCGCATCAAAAACGCCGTAAGCAACGAGGAAAACAAATGCAATGATAAACAACATGCCTAATGTTTCCACACTACGTGACACCAGCACCTTGCGAAATACTGTCATCATAAATGCTGGCATAGCAAGCATACATATGCTGGCAAGAAACGAATAAACCGCCACCATGCGCATACTTTTCCAAAGGATACGTTCCTCTGCTTTAAATTCTTCGAGCAGTAACATTGCTGTCTAAACCCCTTAAAGTTATAAATTATAGAATGTCAGCACACATAGCATACTCCTATACTATAATAGAAGCACCAAATGTAATAAAAAACCTGTGTGCATATTTATTGATTTAACCGATTTGAATAGCAAACGCTAATTCGCTTAAAGTCACATTTTCGACGAAGATAGAACCACCGTTTCCTGTCTGTAAAAAAACGCCAACAATCCCGTCTGAAACAGTTTCTTCGCTGAAATCAGAAAATTGAGAGGCACCACCTAAGTTATCTTCGTTTAATTGAATAACGTCCATCAAAGGATCAAAATTCGTCACTGTGTCAAAACCAAAATTCTGATCCTCGGATAATAATTGTCGGTAATTAAACGCATCGCGGTCAGCCCCAGCGTAAAAACTATCATCGCCGTCTGCCGCGTTCATGCGCACAATATTATTACCAGCCCTCAAGTGAACTTCATCATCGCCGACGCCTGCATTGACAATATCATCACCGTTGCCAGTAAAAATTAAATCCTGCCCTTGGCCGCCGTAAATCACATCGGCGCCGTCACCCCCCTTGATGGTATCATTACCATTGCCGCCAAAAATATCGTCATTCCCCACACCGCCTGTCACACTATCGTTGCCATTACCCGCATAAAGGAGATCCGCATCACCGTCGCCGTGCAGGGTATCGTTACCACTGTTGGCATAGATCAGGTCTTGACCGTGGCCGCCATATATTAAATCGTCACCCGTACCAGCGTGGATCGTATCAGCATCGTTTTGACCAAAAATAAGATCATTGCCACCGTTGCCATAAATCAAATCATTGCCGAGGCCACCATAAACAGTATCCGCGCCAACCCCAGCGATGACTGTATCTAAACCATCTGCCGCATAAATCACATCATTGCCAGCGCCGCCCGTAATATCATCATTACCAGACCCGCCGTATAATAGGTCACCTAGGGAATCTGTTCCACCGAGTTCAGCGTAGGAGGAAACCAAATCATCCCCGTCACCGCCCCAAAGGGTGTCATGACCCGTTATGCCAGCGTAAAGAACGTCATTACCAGCGCCGCCGTAAACCACATCATCGCCTGCGCCTGCTTCCACCGTGTCATCACCAATACCAGCGCCTATTGTATCATTGCCCGCATGGCCCGCTACCTGATCCCTGCCAAGGTCATCACGGCCAGCCCAAAAACGGTCGTCCCCATCGCTAAGGATTACCGTATCATTGCCAACCGAGCCAACAAAAGTAACGGTTACAGCACCCGCAAAAAGAAAGCTGCCGGAGATATCGATCATTCTTCACACCAATAGTTAATAGGTCACTGGAACAGGCCACCTAATTGTATCACAGCCAATCAAGCCAGTCTTATGGAATCAGTCTTATGGAATCAGTCTTATCAAGACATTCCAAACGGTTAATATACTTATTACTATAAGACAATGGCTAGAATAAGGCACTCATAAATTCTTACGGTAATAGAAATCAGGAAACAGGAAGCAGAAAACAATGCGCCAATGTGTTACAAAGCTGCTACCCCAAAATAGATAGATTTCTAAACCTGACAAACATTTGAAGTACACACACCTCAACTTCAAAAAAAAAGGAAGGCCGAAGCCTTCCTTTTATAAATCATCAAATGATTGGTTTAGATTATACTATTTCAATCGAAGTCGCCACATCACCTAGTGAGACATTTTCGACAAAAATCGTACCGCCACCCACTAGGGTGATTAATACACCTTCTGTGCCATTTTGCGTGGTGTCTCTGGCATAATCCGCAAGAACAGCGGTTGCCCCGACTTGGAAAGTTCCCTCAAGCTGAATCTCATCGGTACCAGCTTCGAAGTCAGTGATCACATCATGACCAGTGTTATCGGAAGCACCAGTTTGATAGACATAGAAATCAGCGCCGCCACCTTCATCGTCGTCACCAGTGTAAGTATCATCACCATCGTCAGCTGTAGCAATGAAAGTGTCATCACCAGCACCGCCGTCGATAACATCATCGTCATCATTACCTGATATGGTATCGTCACCTGCACCGCCGTAAAGAACGTCATTACCAGCGCCGCCTTCAATGGAATCATCACCGCCGTCACCATAGATTTCGTCGTTACCATCGCCGCCTTGGACAAGGGTATCGTCGCCGTCACCAGCGTAGATCACATCGTCACCGTC
>JABABO010000308.1 GCA_014238195.1 Kordiimonadaceae bacterium
TATGCGTTTTTCGATCCTTTCATTTTTACTTTATATAGCGTTTCATCTGCCCCTAAGCGCAGATGAAACCTGTAAAGACTGTCACCAAAGCGCTTTCACAGCTTGGTCAGGGTCGCATCATGCTGCTTCTATGATGCCAGCGACCCAGCAGTCGGTTTTAGGGGATTTTAACACGGCGACATTTACGCATTACGGTCAGAGCGCAACATTCACGAATGCTAAGGACTATACTGTAACAATCAAGACTAAAGACGGTCTATCAAGCCGTTATAAAATTGCGTATACTTTTGGAGTATCACCCCTGCAACAGTATCTTGTGGAAATGCCAGATGGGAAATATCAGGTGCTGCCCTATGCTTGGGACACACGGGTAAAAAGCAAAGGGGGGCAGCGCTGGTTCCATATCTACGGCCCAGAAAATATAAAACCCCACGACCGACGGCACTGGCAACAGCCTATACAAAACTGGAATGGTATGTGCGCTGATTGCCATTCATCGGGATTAAAGCGACAGTATGATCTGACAGAGGATAGTTTTAAGACCAATTTTTCTTCTGTAAATGTATCTTGTATGTCCTGTCATGCTGGGGCCGAAACACACGCTGGTCTGCAGCGCAAAACACCAAAACCCCTTTTGACTTGGAAAGATGATCTCGTTGCTTATTTGCAAGATAGCGACGATTTTCAAATGACAGATCACCATCATACTGCCATAAAACGGCCATCAAAAAAGCCACATAATACGGAATTAAACATCTGTGCAGCGTGTCACAGTTTACGCGCCCCGCTTGGGGATGGTATTAACCCCGAAAAATCTTTCTTGGATCAATTTACACCCTCATTGCTTGAAGACCCCTTATATTTTCCAGATGGTCAAATAAAGGAAGAAGTTTATGTCTGGGGGTCCTTCCTACAAAGCAAAATGCACCAAGCAGGTGTCACATGTTCCCACTGCCACGATAGCCATAGCCTAAATTTAAAAGCCGAAGACAATGCGCTTTGTAACCAGTGCCACAAAGCTAAAATATTTGACACACGGGAGCATCATCAACACCCAGTGGGCAGCGCAGGCGCACTGTGTGTTAATTGCCATATGCCTGCCCGCATCTACATGGGGGTTGACCCACGGCGTGACCATAGCTTCACGGTACCCCGCCCTGATATAAGCGTCGCCACAGGTAGCCCAAACGCCTGCACCAGCTGTCATGTGGACGAAAGTCCTGAATGGGCAAAAAGTCATGTACAGGCTTGGCACCCTGATAGTTTGCGGATAGATTTGAGAGCTATTACAGTGCATCAGGCACAGATGGGCAATCCCTTAGTGCGCAGTGACCTTGCAAAAATTATTGCTGATGAAACCGAACCAGATATAAAGCGGGCGTCTGCGCTTGCCCTTATTCCCAGCATTGCTAGCGATCAGCTTATAGACTTGGCTATTGATCACCTAGAAAGCCCATCGGCAATTATCCGTATGGGGGCGATTCGGGCCTTGGCTGCGACGCCTAGCTTGCGTCGTTATGGCCTTTTAGAAACCCATCTAAAAGACCCCGTTAAAGCGGTGCGCATGGAAGCAGCGCGGTCCTTACTTGGGGCTGAACAAGCAGACCTAATGGACACCGCGTTTCAGGAGCTTTTTCAAGTGGATAGCATGACCAGTTGGCGCGGTGAAGGACGTGTGAACTTAGCCCAGCATGCCTTAGCGCGTGGGGACCTGAAAACTGCTGAAGCGACTTACCGACAATCCCTGAAACAAGACCCTGCCTTCACACCCGCATTGATAAATTTAAACGCTGTATTACGTCAATCAGGTCGCGGCGCAGAAGCCCACAGTTTGCTACAGTCTGCTGCAGAAAATCCTAGTGCAGACTCTGCGGTTCTGCACGCCTATGGATTATCCCTTGTCAGGCAAGGCGGGCATGACCAAGCCTTAGCATTTCTTAAAACCGCCGCAAAACAGGGCGGCGAAAACCCCCGCTATATGTATGTTTATCTTGTGGCATTACATAGCCGGGGGCAAGCGAAAGACGTCCAAAAAGGGTTGATCAATGCCCTGCAACAACACCCCTATGACCGTGATTTGATCAATTTTGCTCGCGCCTTAGCCCATGAACGTGGTGATACCGATGTGCTGAAAAACCTGAACAAAAGGTTACTAGAACTTAGCCCCATAAATTAATCGGCTTTTATGGTTTCGGTGATTTGGTTTTTATAATCAGTTTGGGCGCGGTCCTGGCCTACCAAATAAGCGCCATAGGTCATGGCAAAAAAGAATCCAATTTCCAGCCAAGAATAACGGCCTAGATAATCAGTGGGCCATATGATAGCGGCGACAAAATTTTGTATTTGCCCAATAAAAAATTGTATAATTGTATTGAGGCCAAAATTTTGGAAATAGGCGATAAGTTCTGACCAATTGCCTAAAAACTCTATCGCCTGCTGCATTTCAATAATAATCAATTTGTAAATCGCAACAGTGCCATAAAAACCACCGCCCATCCCCAACCATTTATCTAAGGCATAATGCCCAGTTTTTTTATCTTGCTTTTTGCCTGTATCTTTATTTTTTTTTGGCTTAAATTTCACTTTTTTTCTGGGATCACCGTGTCCGCCACGATACGACCAAACATGCAAAAAATAGCTCAGAACTGCGAGCAATGCGCTGGTATAAAGCACTTCAAATAGCCAAGACATTTTGATTTCCCTACTGTAAAAAGCCAATAAAAATTTAGGAAAGCAGTATCCATATTTGGGCATTTTGTCAAACTCGGTACTATAGACGCGGATATGCTAGACACAAAAGATTACTTTGTTAAGGTTTTTTAAGAACGTGATAGAAGATTACGAACATGTTGCATGGTACAGGTTGTGAAACGATGTTCAGTTGACCTAACTATAATTCATTCTAGGATGCATACTCTAATGCCTTTGTGGCAGCATACGATAGGAGTTTTAATGTTATTAGAAGGAAAAAATATGATTGGTGTTATTGCAAAAATCCCAGTGGCTAAGGAAAAAGCAGCAGAATTTGAAGCGGCTGCCAACGACCTGATTGCTAAAGTGCGGGCAAATGAACCAGGCTGTTTGCTGTATGAACTGTTTAAATCCCAAAGCGAAGAAGGTGTTTATATTTTCATGGAAAAATATGAAAACGCCGCAGCCATTGCAGCACATGGGAAGACGGAATATTTCCTTGCAGCACAGCCATTGATGGGGTCTTTTGTAACAGGTGCCCCTGACATTCAATTATATGATGCGGTCTAGAACCAAGGTCCGCAATTCGCTCTAGCAATTAAAGCTAGGGCGTTTTGCTAATCCGTTCCGCCAGCGCTTGATATTAGGCATTGCATTTGTAATCGGCTTGCCGATCACTTTACAAAAATCAATCGTACACGCAGCGGCTATATCTGCAATTGATAGGCTGTTGCTGGCGATAAAATCGCGGTCCGCCATAGTTTTTTCAAACGCTTTTAGAAAATGATCTACTTGTGCTAGCCCCCGCTCGGCAAGGGCTGGGATTTGTTGATAATTTTCAGGCCCTGGCAATGCACGATCTTTCATAGCTGGGTTACTGTTTCGCAGGGCATGCGCCATACCCATCATAAAGTTTTGCTCGATGTTTGACACCCAGCTGGCAATATTGGCCTTTTCTTTTGGTGTCGTGCCCATCAAGGGTGGGTCAGGGAAGGTTGCTTCCAAATAAGCCGCGATCCCAGCATTATCTGTTAGCACGGTCCCATCCTTTAATTTCAGCGCAGGAACAGTGCAATTAGGGTTTATGGACCGAAAGGCTTTGCCCATTTGTTCGCCTTTCGCCAGATCAATATTCACAACGGTATGAGGGACGTTTTTTTCAGCCAGAATAATTCGTGCGCGACGCGGGCTAGGGGCCGTGGTGCAATCATAAAAAACAAGCGTCATAAAGCAATCCTAATCTAGTGTGTTCATTCAAATATTTGTTAATATAGTCAAATGCGGTGAATATTGATCCCCTTATTTGGCTATAAGTCTTTGTATCGGTTCGACTTATCAATAAATAATGAAA
>JABABO010000156.1 GCA_014238195.1 Kordiimonadaceae bacterium
ATAAATCCAACGGATATTATCATTGACCAGCAAAGCCTTAGTGCAGTAAAATTTCGGTTGTTTGATAGTATCAATGAAATCACGGTCACATTGATATTCACACTGGACTATGAAACCGATGTGCTGGCAGTTCAAACAAACGTCTTAAACCGCAGTGATCATCCGCTCACACTGGACTGGTGCGCGGCTGCGACATTACCCATTCCTGATAACTGTGATCACATCACAAGTTTTGAAGGCCGCTGGGCGCTAGAATTTCAACAAAAATCACGCCCATTATACACAGGCCAATATGTACGCGAAAATGTACGGGGTCGCACTTCACATGATTGCTTCCCTGGTGCGATACTGCATTCTGCCAATATTCATGACCATAACTGCGAATTATATGGCTTTCATCTAGGATGGAGTGGAAATCACAAAACCCTTATCGACACCATGCCTGATGGACGCCGTTATATCCAGGTGGGTGATTACCATTTTCCAGGCGAAGTCATCCTAGACCCTAACGACACTTATGAAAGTCCAATTCTGTACGCAGCCTATAGCATCAAGGGCACAAATGGTTTATCGCAACAATTTCATCAATTTGTACGCACGCACTTATTAACCCATAACATGCGTCAAAAGCCCCGCCCTGTGCATTATAATACATGGGAAGCTGTCTATTTTGATCATGATCTTAAAACACTATTTTCTCTAGCTGACCACGCCGCAGACATCGGTGCGGAACGCTTTGTATTAGATGATGGCTGGTTTGGTGGCAGAAACGGCGAAAGTGCAGGTCTCGGTGATTGGTGTGTTTCACAGTCGTTATACCCAGATGGCTTGACCCCGTTAATTGATCATGTCAAATCTAAGGGCATGGAATTTGGTCTATGGGTAGAGCCTGAAATGGTCAATCCCGACAGCGACTTGTATCGCGCCCATCCAGATTGGGTGTTAAAAGCAGAAACAACGGACCAAGTCCCATTTAGAAATCAATTCGTTCTTGATCTAACCCGTCCCGACGTCTGCACATATTTATTCGAGCGCCTCGATCATTTGCTATCAAATAATGATATTGCCTATATCAAATGGGATATGAACCGCGACCTTAGTCAACCGGGATCAGACGGCAAGCCTGTGACGCGCAAACAAACTTTAGCGCTGTATGATTTAATTAAGAAAATAAAATCCAAGCACCCAAATGTAGAAATTGAAAGCTGTGCTTCTGGCGGTGGCCGTGCCGATTATGGAATTTTGGCTATTACAGACCGCATCTGGACATCTGACTGCAATGACGCACTTGACCGCCTTAGTATTCAACAAGGCTTTGGTCTATTCTTCCCGCCTGAAATTATGGGTTCCCACGTTGGCCCGCGCATCTGCCACACCACAGGTCGGCAATTAACGATGGAATTTCGCGCTTCAACGGCTTTTTTCGGTCATATGGGTATGGAAGTTGACCTGCGGGAATTGACGAATGATGAATATACAGTGCTAAAATCAGCAATTCAGCACTATAAATTATACAGAAATTTAATTCACAGTGGCGATCTCTATCGCTTGCCCTTACAGTCTAATCAACGCACTTATGCCAGCGCCTTTGCTGTCATGAATAAAGAAAAAACCAAGGGATTGGTTTCATACAGCCAAATCGCATCAAGGCTTGAAACCTTTCCCCATCGCTTAAGGTTAACGGGACTAGATAAAAAACTAAACTACCGATTATCTTTAGTGATGCCTGTTGATTTCAAAAGCTATTCACCGACATTATTTGATCAGCTTGATCACTCTGTTTTTACTGGTGAAAGCTTGATGCAGGTCGGCATACAAATACCAATCATGCATACTGACACTACATTAGTGTTAAGGATTGAAAGCCTCTAAGTTATTTTAAGCATTATTTTCGGCGTTTGCCTTGTCTTTAGCATTGTTAATCAATTCACTTGCCTCCTCGACCAGTGCAAGGCTTGCCGCCCGCGCAGCATCAGCATCGCCCGCTACTATTGCATCATAGACTTTACGGTGATCGTCAATGTTTGCCAGTGCGACACCCTTAAATTTATTGGTTAGACGTATACTGATTCTAAGCGCTGTTTCAACGAGGTCCTTTAACTGGGCAAAAAAGCGATTACCGCTGGCCTCCAAAATAGCCACATGAAAAGCAATGTCTGATAACAAGGGATCATCATCGCCGCGCTCTGCCCCGACCATACGGTCTAGTGCAGCACGAATATTTTCTTTTTGGGCATCTGTGGCACCAAGGGCAGCTTTCGCAGCGGCCTGTGGCTCAATGGCAATTCTTACTTCGGTAAACTCACTGAGTAAATTAATGGAAAATTTCCGCTCCAAGTGCCAACGCAAAACATCAGGGTCAAGCAAATTCCATGTTTCTTCTGGCTGCACCCATGTACCTTGACGCGGGCGAGCACGTAGCAATCCCTTAGATGTCAGCATTTTTACAGCTTCGCGCAGCACACTACGGCTAACACCATATTGTTCACAGAGCTCAGCTTCAATCGGGAATGGGTTTTCTACACCATATTTCCCACGTACAATCTCCAAACCCAAATCATCAACAATTTGGTGTGTTAAACTTTGCATAATTGCGGCCATTTTTCGTCCCCTCTTGAATGGCTATATTAGTATTAGCTCATCATTTAATCATTAACATTCTGCACTTATACTAACGTTCCTAAATAGATATTTTCCAGCAAACCTTTTTGTATGGTTTGATAGACAAACATATTTCCTGCGGATGGCTCCGCCGCTAATTGCGATTGGCTCATCCCTTGGCGTGCTGACGTGACAAGCAACATGTCCAATTTCGGACCACCAAATGCCACACACGACACTTGTGTTACAGGGGTTTGCAAAGCCCCGATCATTTGCCCCATGGGATTGAACACAAGCACTTGGCCTGTCCCCCAGTGGGCGCACCACATATTGCCGTCCGCATCAATAGCAGCGCCGTCTGGCCCGCCGCCTTTCGGCGTTTTAGCAAAATCTCGCTTATTGGATAACGCCCCAGTTTGACTATCATAGTCATACTGATCAATGATCCTAGTTGGCGTGTCGGTGTGATAAAGGATTTTACCATCAGGCGACCAACATAACCCATTCGTAATACGCAAACCTTGGATATGTTCCTTTACCATCCCATCAAGGCCATATGAAAACAACCGCCCTGTCGGAGTGTCTGGGCCAAATGGGTCTGCCATCATAGTCCCCGCAAAAAATCGTCCATGGCGGTCAACACGTCCATCATTAAACCGCCCTTCGCCCGACAAAAATATCGGCTGATTGAGCGATGTAATATCGGTTGTTGTCAGATTATAAAATGCGAAACCTGTTGCAAATGCGACTAACAAAATCTCTGGGTTCGTAGTGAATGCAAAAGAACCCACAGGCTCAGGCATATCAATTTTGCACAGTTTTTTTGTTTCCCAATCTAAAACACAAAGCTTTGCGCCGACAATATCAGTCCACCACACACTGTTTGTTGGTGCGTGCCATTGAATGCCTTCGCCCAAAATGTTTTCTGATTCTATTTCCAAAATCAAATCTACAGCCTCGAACATACAGATCCTTTTGTTTGTATGACTGATAGGACGAAATGTTCTTACTCATGCGACTCTATCCTGCGATATCAAATTATTATATATATATGATAAAAAAACAATAGACCTTCACTGCCTAACTTGGCAGAAAGAGAAGAAGGATTATTGTTTGCGATTCATGCCTTGTCTGTTCCAACTGGGTAAATGGGTATTCGCTTAAGAAATATAAGGATTATGCGTTATGGACTATGTCACGTATCCCGACCTAAAAGGAAAAACAGTTTACATCACTGGTGGTGGGTCAGGTATTGGCGCGTCCTTTGTTGATGCTTTTACACGGCAAGGCGCAAATGTGGCCTTCATTTCCCTGACAGCAGCATCAGCGCAAGCGCTATGCGATCAAGTGGAAAATGATACAGGATCAAGACCTTTGTATATGCAATGTGATATTAAGAATATTAATGCCTTGCAAACCACGATTAAACAAACGCGGGAAACTTTCGGCCCGATTGACATCCTAATCAATAACGCAGCCCGTGATACACGGCATACTCTTGAGGGCTACTCTACAGATGACTGGGATGATGCTATGAATACAAATTTGCGGCCTCATTATTTTACTGCACAGTCGGTTGTCGCGGATATGCGGGCAAATGGCGGCAGTATTATCAATGTTGGTTCAAACTCCGCCATCCTTGGTCTTGCTGGGTATGCCTCCTATGTCACTGCAAAAGCGGGCATCATGGGATTGACCAAAGCATTAGCACGGGAATTAGGCCCTGATGGTATTCGTGTAAACACCCTTATCCCTGGCTGGGTCATGACAAAACGTCAGTTAGAAAAATGGGTAACACCCAAAGCATTAGAACAATGCCTAAGCGAGCAAAGTTTAAAGCGCACGATCAGCGAAGAGGATGTCTCCCAGTCAGCACTTTTCCTTGCATCCGAAGCTTCAGCCATGATCACGGGGCAGGCACTGATTATCGATGGTGGTCGTGTTTAATGCCTCGCCCTGCTTATATCGCAATTGATTGGGGTTCTAGCGCTTTTCGTGCTTTCTTGATCGGTGTCGATGGCACTATCTTAGCTGAGGTCTTAACTAAAGACGGCGTTTTTACAGTTCAAAACGGCGATTTTGAAGCTGTTTTATCAGCGCATTGTCAAGCATGGCTTAAAACCTATGGGGCTTTGCCTATTATCATGTCTGGCATGGTGGGTAGCCGCAATGGATGGCAAGAAGTACCCTATACCGCATGCCCGGTTTCTCCGCTCGATCTGATGGAAAAATTTACGCATATTAAGGCAAGTATTGCGGAAAACATTATACTTGTGCCTGGGGTTAGTGGTGTCAATGCATCGGGGGCGCCAGATGTGATGCGCGGGGAAGAAGTTCAAATCTTCGGGGCCCTCAAATATTTCAACATAAAAAATGCTATAGTCTGTCTTCCAGGTACCCATAGCAAATGGTGCATTGTCACAGATGGAAAGATCGAAAGCTTTTCAACTTATATGACGGGGGAAATCTTTAACTTGCTCAGCGCTGAAAGCTCCCTAGCCGCGCTTATGATCAGTGATAATCATGATGAAACGAGTTTCCGTGCAGGTTTACAGCAAGCCACAGCATCACAAGACTTGCTGGGGGATTTATTCGCTATTCGCGCCGCTGCAATGGTCAATGAAGTGCAATATGCCAGTCCTTATAGTTTTCTGTCAGGGTTATTAATTGGCAATGAAATAAAGTCTGCCTTGAAACATATTGATACATCAAGCGAAAGTCCCCCGCCAATAGTTTTGGTTGGGAACAGCCTGATGAACAAGCACTATAGCGCAGCGCTGAACTGCCAAAACATTGCTGCAAAAACAATCGATAGCAATCTTGCTTTTCTAGCTGGCGTTCAGGTTTTAATGTCTTAATTTTTCACAAATTCCGTCTGATTTGGGATGGGGATTTTAATCACTCTGCGGTTTTCAAAATCTAATGTCGCTAAAGCTTCACCGTGATGCTTCTGCCACATCTGATCCATTTCGCCAGTTTTAATCATCGCATTTAGCCCAAAGGTAAGACGGTCTGCAATTTCAGGATATTTTTTAGAAACAAAGAAATACACAGGTTTATCATAAGCAAGAAGCAGGTTTTTCTCAATTACCAAATTTGGATATTGTCCTTTGAAGCTTTTCAGATCACTGAAGACTTCATTGACACCACGTGGAAAATAATCAAAACGCCCTCGCGCTAGCATTTTAAATAGGGATGCATAGCGCGGCGAAGTTAATATGCGCATGTCATTATAATTAAAAATATCGACATCCAGCCAGCCTGCACCCTGCCCTGCAATAAAACGTTTAAGGTCATCAAGCGACCTAACCTGATCAAAGCGTTTCTGATCGTCAGCACGGATCAAGAAAACACGCTGTCCACCAAGCCCCTTTAAGATTGGAATAGGCACTTGAAGGGTTTCTTCCATTAAACTATCCAATGCCGAAGCCCAAATAATATTAAGGCGGTCGCCTGAGATGATTTCTTGAATTTCGCGGCGGCGGGAAAAGTTCATCTCCACCGTTTGTGTGCGATATGGTCCAAATTCAGGTTCAGATATGGCAAGAGCACGGCGTAGCAACCTTACGGGATAATCCATTCGCGCATCTTCGCCGTAAACATATTGAAATTTAGCAACCGTTCGCTCGTTACTGTTTGCCTGTGCCCCTGTTGTCCCTAACTGCAAGGACAACAATGTATATACGGCTGCTAAAATTAATGATTTGGTTTTTAATAACATACCCATCCTTTACCCGATCAATTCCGCAGTGCTCTATCGGACACGTTGACCTTAATCGCTAAACAACTATACACTATATTTATCGTAAAATTAAGACGGGTTATCTCTTAACTATGACAAGCCTTAACCGACGCATCTAAAATGTCCAACCACGGCCTACCATAGCGATCTTCAAACCAAGCGCGTATGGGTTTGGCCGCCTCCTCAAAGCTTAGCTTTTGCGCCTCGGATAGGTTATACACGGACCCGCCAGACGCTTTAAAATCAGCAATGGCCTGTGCTTCGCCCTGCTTGGCACTGTCACGGGCAGCTTTTTGTAGTGCTGCAAACGCTTCCGACAATATATCTCGCATTTCAGGGGATTGTTTTTGCCACAAGGGTTCGCTGTACCACCAAAGCGCAGCCATATAGGCATGTCCATCGCGGGTTAAGTGCTTGATATGCTCATGAAATTTCATTCCAACAATATCCTGAACGCTATTTTTTGTCCCTTCCACTACGCGGGTCGCTAGTGCAGAATATAATTCTGACCAAGCAATCGGCGTTGCACTGCCCCCCAGCTCGGCCACCAGCTGTTGCTGTATCGGTGCAGTGACAGTACGTAATTTTAAACCCTGTAAATCCGCGACCTCCCGCACTGGCTTCGATACCGTGGCAATGTCACGCCACCCCCCAGTATTTGAAATTGTCGCTAAACGAACATTTGTGTCAGCGTCCAGCATCGCCGTCCGCAATTTTGCCAACATCGGACCATCCAATACACATTCCGCGATGGCATCGCTGTTAACTGCATAAGTCAGATCATG
>JABABO010000366.1 GCA_014238195.1 Kordiimonadaceae bacterium
AACCAAGTTCAGGGTGACGGGTGTGGTTCAGGGTGACGAAATCGCCGTCATTCCGATTAGAATACCTGAATTTACGAAGTCATTTCAATCCATACAGGGGTATGGTCACTGGCTTTTTCCTTGCCGCGTGGTACGCGGTCAATGTCAGCATTGCTTAGCCTGTCTGCGGCTTCGGGGGACAGTAACAGGTGATCAATGCGAATCCCATTATCTTTTTGCCAAGCCCCGCGTTGGTAATCCCAGTAACTATAGGCTGGCCCTGTTGGTTTTATTTGGCGCAGTCCATCAAGATAGCCAAGATTAATAATCGCTTGCAATCGGCTGCGGCTTTCAGGCTGGGTCAGGGCATCCTGCACCCAAGCGTTGGGATCGAAGCAGTCGATATCGTCTGGGATCACATTATAATCCCCTGCAAGAACAACAGGTTGCTCGCTGCGTAGGAGCGTGTCCGCATGGTTGATCAGCTTATCCATCCATGCCAGCTTATAGTCAAACTTTGGGCCTGGCTGGGGGTTACCATTGGGTAAATACAGGCTCGCAACACGGACACCTTTGATGGTGCCTTCAATGTAACGGGCTTGTTCTGGTGTAACAGCCCCATCCTTTTCAGGGCCAGTTGTCATATCTGGTAAGCCGCGAAGAATGTCATCAATGGGATGTTTGGACACCAACGCTACCCCGTTAAAGGCTTTTTGCCCGTGGGTTTCGATAGTCCAGCCTTTCGCTTCAAATTCCAAGCGCGGAAATTGCGCGTCCATGCTTTTGATTTCTTGCAAGCACGCGACATCGGGCTGAAATTCCTCTAACCATTCCAGTAGGCGCGGCAGGCGGGCTTTAATACCATTGATATTGAATGTTGCAATCTTCATGATACTGCCCTTAATGGTTCGCGTTATTTTTATATCGCAAAGGACGAACCGCAACCGCATGAAGATGTGGCATTGGGGTTAACAACTTGAAAAGAGGCACCGACAAGGTCTTCAACATAATCGACTTCAGCACCCATAACATACAGCAAGGACATGCTATCGACCAGCATAGTGACCCCGCCGCGTTTCACAATAATATCGTCGTCTTTGGCCTTTTGATCAAAATCAAAGCCATACTGAAAGCCACTACACCCCCCACCAGAGACACTGAGGCGGAGCATGAGGTCAGGATTGTTTTGCGCTTTTATAAGTTCTGCCACACGGTTAGCGGCGTTTTCGCTTAGGCCAACTGGTGGGGCTTGGTCATCGTTCATGTTTTTGTACCTAGTTCAAAATATATCCGTAAAATGAGACGATTTTTCTTACCTACATATGTAAGGGACCCTATATATGTAAGGGGCATAGCGGCTTTAGTCAATGCGAGCAGAAAAATATTACTCATTGTGAAAATGATTATCATTCAAGGTGTCTTGTCTGTTGCTCTTGACCCCATAGAGCGATAAGGTGCCAAATTCTGTGGGCGGCTAAAATTTTTTGGATGCTAGAAAATTATCACAATAATAAGGGAGAATGAGAGTGAGTGAACAGATTGCCCAGTATGAAGATACGTTAGTGTCTTTTGCTAGTCATCCTTCTAAAAGCCGTGGCCGCGTAAAGCCTGAGCCAGAAAGCCCAACGCGGAGCTGTTATCAACGTGACCGCGACCGTGTGATCCATTCTTCCAGCTTTCGGCGTTTAAAACATAAAACCCAAGTTTTTGTCTATCATGAGGGTGATCATTTTCGCACGCGGCTGACGCATTCCATAGAGGTTGCGCAGATTGCCCGCTCGATATGCCGTTCAATGGGTTTGAACGAGGACTTAGCTGAAGCCTTGGCTTTGGCGCACGACCTTGGTCATCCGCCTTTTGGACATGTGGGTGAAAATGTGCTGAACGACTGTATGAAAAAATTTGACGGCTTTGACCATAATGCCCAGTCTATCCGCTTGTTAACAGAAGTTGAGCACCGCTATGCCTCCTTTTCGGGCCTGAACATGACGTGGGAGACCTTGGAAGGTCTCGCCAAACATAATGGCCCGATGGTTAAGGCGGCAATCGATCATAAAAACCCGCCTGTGGAACTGCCTTTTGGCTTGCGGAGTTTCTTACCAAATATGGACTTAGAATTACACACATTTGCGAGCGTAGAAGCCCAAATTGCCGCTCTGGCGGATGATATTGCCTACAGCAGTCACGACCTTGATGATGGTTTGCGGGCTAATCTTTTTTCCCTTGACGAGCTTAAGCAGATTCCCATTGTGGCCCAGTTGATTGATGAAGTAAAATGGACTTATCCAGATGCACCAAGTGATGTGATGATTCATGAACTTGTCCGCCGTTTGATTAACCGCATGGTCGCAGACCTAATGGTCGAAAGTGGGGACCGTATAAAAGCCCTTAATCCGCAGTCGGTTGATGATATTCGCGGTGCTGACCGTGCGGTGATTGCTTTTGGCGTTGATATGGAAAACGCCGTTAAGTCTTTGAAAGCATTTTTATCTAAGCGCATGTACCGGCATTATTTGGTCAACCGTAATGCGAGCAAAGCGAAAAAAGTCGTATCGGATCTGTTTAGTCTTTATATTAGGGAACCAGAATGCCTGCCAACCGAATGGTTTAGAAAAGCGTCTGAACCTGACACAGCAGAAACCGCCCGTATTGTCACCGACTTTATCGCTGGGATGACCGACCGTTACGCCTTCCGTGAACATGCGAAATTATTTGATTTATCAACAGTATCCTTATGAACATATATATATATTTCAGATCATGTCTTGAAACGGCACTGGATGCGCTTGCAGCCGAGCATGTTTTGCCAAGTGGCATGGATTATAAAAACATTGCGCTGGAGCCACCACGCGGCGTTAGTCACGGTGATATTGCCACCAATGCCGCGATGGTCCTCGCCAAACAAGCCCGAATGAAGCCGCGTGATATCGCCCAGCTATTGGCGCCGAAGTTAGAAGAACACGAAGCGGTGGACCGTGTGGATATTGCAGGCCCTGGCTTTATTAATCTGTATGTTGCGGCAAGTTTTTGGCAGGACAGAATAGCAGAAGTTTTAAAAGCGGGTCGGGGTTATGGCAATAGTGATGTAGGTAAGAATAAAAATGTGAATGTTGAATTTGTTTCTGCCAATCCAACGGGGCCGATGCATGTGGGTCATACGCGCGGTGCTGTTGTCGGGGATGTGCTTGCGAAATTGCTCAATAAAGCTGGGTTTAATGTAACCAAAGAATATTATATTAATGATAATGGGTCACAGGTGGATACGCTCGCACGGTCTGCGCATTTGCGGTATCAGGAAGCCCATGGCCGCAGAATTGAAATCCCTGAGGGATATTATCCAGGGGATTATCTTGTCCCAGTGGGAGTTGCCTTAAAAGAAAAATACGGTGATCGGTACTTGGACGCGGATGAAAGTTCGTGGCTTGCAGCGTTTAAAGTCGATACAACAGATGCGATGATGGATTTGATCCGAAGTGATTTGCAAGCCCTTGGGGTTGAACATGATGTTTTCTTTTCCGAGCGATCTTTGCATCAAAGCGGACGTGTCGGCGAAATGATTGATGTTTTACGCGCTCGGGGTCACATTTATGAAGGCATATTAGAACCACCAAAGGGCAAAAAACCCGAAGGCTGGGAACCGCGTGAACAAACTTTGTTTCGTGCCACAAATTTTGGCGATGACATTGACCGTCCGTTACAAAAATCAAGTGGTGAATTTACGTATTTTGCCGCTGATATTGCCTACCATTATGATAAATATAGCCGTGGTTTTGCTGATATGATTGATGTTTTGGGGGCAGATCATGCAGGCTATGTGAAACGTATCCAAGCTGGTGCTACAGCGCTTGCTGATGATGCTCATGTGGATGTAAAACTGTGTCAAATGGTGCGCTTAATGCGCGGTGGGGAGCCTGTTAAAATGTCAAAACGGTCTGGCAATTTCATTACGCTACGCGAAGTGGTGGATGAAGTTGGCCGTGATGTGACGCGCTTTATCATGTTGACCCGCAAGAATGATCAGCCGATTGATTTTGACTTCGATAAAGTCATGGAACAATCGAAAGATAATCCTGTATTTTATGTGCAGTATGCCTATGCGCGAATATGTTCGGTTCTGCGAAAAGCTAAGGCCAAATTTAAGGATATTGATCTGAGCGATGCAGGCTTAACAAAAGCAGAGATGAACCGTTTAAGCAGTGAAAGCGATTTAGCACTGATTAAAACGATTGCTGCTTGGCCGCGTCTTGTTGACTCTGCGGCAGCCGCACATGAAGTTCATCGGATTGCCTTTTTTCTTTATGATTTAGCGTCAGACTTTCATACTTTTTGGAATAAAGGGAATGATGATGTATCATTGCGCTTCATTATTGATGATGATGAAACGCTTACGAAAGCCCGCCTTGCCTTGATAAGAAGTGCGGCTTTAGTAATCGCCAGTGGGCTTGATGTTCTTGGTGTGACAGCGCTAGAGGAAATGTAATCCATGTCAAATGATCGACTAGAAAATTTACTGGCCGACAAGGAAACGCCTCCTTGGTTACAGGCTGTTCCAGAAGAAGAAGATTCAACCGCTCATAAGCGCGGTTTTTTGTCAGGTCGTAAGTCAACAGCCATGCTTGCCGGCGGGGCTGTGATCCTTGTGACTTTGTTTTTAGCTGTGATTTTATACTTGTATAATAGTCCAGACCCCAATGCCCCTGTAAAACATGTGGCAGCACCAGAATCCGCTATCAAGGTGAAGCCAATTGACAGTGGTGGCATGGCGATACCCCATCAAGATAAACAAGTTTTTGACCAAGCAGCGGGAATTGAGGTTGAAAAACAGCACCAGCTAGGGCCGCAGCCTGAAACACCAATGAAGAATTTGCCCTCTGATGAGGAAAATACCCTTGAAGGACTTAATGGGGATGAAACCGTAATTGAGGACTCGGCAAATACCAAACAGCAAGCGCCTAAACCAGAAAGTAATCCCAAAAAGGCGCCAGCGACTGATCCTACAAATGAACCCGTTTACCGCGTTCAGCTAGGGGCTTATGGCAGTGAAAAGTCTGCAGAACGGGCTTGGCGGGGTGTTCAAGGGCGTTTTGCATCGCTTGTAACAGGATTAGGGCCAGAATATGAAGCGGTGCAGGCTGGGGATCGCACACTATACCGTCTACGATTAACGCCGCTTGAGGACCGTGCCAGTGCAGCCACGCTTTGTGTCGCACTGCGCGCCCAAGACCAAGCTTGTATCGTGGTGAAACCCTAAATGATTCCTAAAATGATTCCAGTAATATTTGGATTAAAGGGCTTGCAGGTCAGTGCTGAAGAACGTAGCTTTTTTCAAGCCTGCAATCCGTTAGGGTTTATATTATTTGCCCGTAACATTGAAACACCTGACCAAGTTCAGGCTTTAACGGCTGACTTGAAAAATATTGCGAACCATGATGATGTCTTGATTTTAATTGATCAAGAAGGGGGGCGTGTTCAGCGTCTAACCCCGCCGCATTGGCATAAATACCCTCCTATGAATGTGTTTGGAGAAGCGATAAAGAAGGATAGGAGAAAAGCGATTGATGCACTTATTTTAAATATGAGCTTGATCGCTGCAGACTTGGACCGACTAGGCATTAATGTAAATTGCTTACCTGTATTGGATGTGCCAGTAGCTGGTGCCCATGATGTGATCGGGGATCGGGCGTTTAGTCATAATCCCCTAAATGTAGGGGAACTGGGCGATTATGCCATTAAGGCCTTGATGCGCAATGGTGTTTTGCCTGTTGTTAAACATATTCCAGGACATGGAAGGGCAGGGGTTGATAGCCATAAAGAACTACCCCGCGTAGATGCAACAATGGCTGAGCTTAATTTATCGGACTTTAAACCCTTTCAAAGGGTGAAAGATGCGCCGCTCGCTATGACTGCCCATGTGCTTTACAGTGCTATTGATGATAAACGGCCTGCAACGACATCAAGCGTGGTCATTGGGCGAATCATTCGTATGAAAATAGGGTTTACGGGATTGTTGATGTCCGATGATTTATCAATGGAAGCCTTAGACGGTGACTTTGCCAAACGCACAGTGGATAGTTTTCAGGCAGGCTGCGATATTGCCCTGCACTGCAATGGTGAACTGCGGGAAATGCGCGACATAGCAGGGGCGGCACCTCATGCGTCTAAAAAATTTATAGCGCAACTCCGTAGATACATGAACATGCTTGATATTCCTACGCACAACGCTCGCGCAGCTCATGAGCAAGAGTTTAATGAACTGATGACCGAGTTGGGCATGGAATCATACCGAATAAATACGGGGACATAATAATGGATATGTTATCCAGTAAACTATTGTTGATTAGCATTATGGCGTTGCCCTTTTTGTTGGCGGTGACATTGCACGAAGCTGGTCACGCCTATGCAGCCCATCTGTTAGGGGATGAAAGCCAGCGTACGAGCGGGCGTTTATCATTAAATCCGATTGTTCACCTTGACCCTTTTGGGACTGTCTTTATGCCCTTGCTGGCTGTTTTATCGGGCTTTCCCTTTTTAATGGGCTATGCCAAACCCGTAATGATCCAACCTAGATACTTTAAAAAGTTACGCCGTGATCAGATCATTGTGTCAGTCGCTGGGCCTTTTGGTAATCTTGTTGTGGCTATTTTTTGCGCCTATGTCTTGCGGTTTGCATTGGAATTTGGCTTGAACGAAAAAAATTGGGTCGTGATGGCTGCTTACTATGGTATATTTATGAATTGTTTATTCATGGTGTTTAATTTGCTGCCGATTCCACCACTAGATGGTGGGCATGTTGTGGCGCAGTTTTTGCCTTATAATGTCGCGCAATCCTATAACAGGATTGCCCCGTATGGCTTTTTCATCTTGATTGGAATTATCATTTTTGCGCAGGACATAATTCTGGTACCAACGATGTTTATGGCATCCCTTGTTACTTCAATGGTCGGTGTACCGCTTTAAGGGATAAAATGAACAACAATACCGAAATGGAACACACTGATACTTTCGAGGAGGACAGCTACGACCAGCATAAGCGTGTCGTGGTTGCGTCTCCAAATGCTGATGGGGTGGACCCAGATCAGCTTATTTTGCATATGGATGGCTTTGATGGCCCGCTGGATGTATTGCTGATTTTGGCACGTGTGCAAAAAGTTGATCTGACCCAGATTTCGATTCTCGATCTTGTGGAACAATATTTAGCATTTGTTGGCAAGGCAAAGCAGATTAAATTGGAACTCGCTGCGGATTATTTGGTGATGGCTGCTTGGCTGGCCTATTTAAAATCTCGGCTTTTGTTACCTGTGCCGGAAAATGATGATGAACCCTCTGCTCAAGAACTTGCAACGCGCTTACAACTACGTTTGCAAAGGCTTGAGGCCATGCGCGAAAGTGGGGCACGTATTATGGGCAGGGACCGCCTTGGCCGCGATGTGTTTGCACGGGGTAAGCCAGAAGGGCTAAAAATTTTAAAGCATGGGCAATATGATGTGACTTTTTATGAACTGTTAAGGGCTTACGCAGATAATAGGCAGCGCCAGTCAATTACAGAAATTAAAATTGAGCGTCGGGCTGTTTATTCCCTTGAAGATGCAATTGAGCGCTTAAATGGTCTAATTGGGGATAGTTTTACTTGGACAACCTTGCGCCAGTTTTTGCCTGACACGATAAAGGATAAGCAAGTGCAAAGGTCAGCCTTAGCCAGTATGTTCGCAGCCACCCTAGAGCTAACGCGCCAAGGCAAAGCGGAAATCAGGCAGATGGAAACGTTTGGCCCGATTTATTTACGGCAAGCGGAGCGAGAGGACGAGGAAGGCAAAGACCTTGAAAAGTGATTTAGGGAATGTGGAAGACCTTATGACTGATCTGGCAACAACTAGTCCTGAAAGCAGTCTAGTAACCAGCCCAGAAACTATGGCTGAACAGCGCCGTATGGTAGAAGCCTTGTTGTTTGCCAGCGAAGTACCGTTATCGGTTGACGACATATCTGATCGTTTGCCAGATAGCGTTGATGTTTCTGGGCATATTGAAGCGCTGACACAGTCTTACGCAACAGCAGGGGTTAATTTGGTCTGTGTTGCGGGTCGTTATATGTTTCGAACGGCAGAAGATTTATCATTTTTATTGCGCCGAGATATTGAGGAGCCACGCAAATTATCCCGTGCCGCCGTGGAAACGCTTGCGATCATTGCCTATCATCAGCCCGTTACCCGGACAGAAATTGAGGATATTCGCGGTGTAAGTATCTCGAAAGGTACGCTTGATGTTTTGATGGAAGCAACATGGATAAAAGTTAAAGGGCGTAAACGTACCCCAGGCAGGCCCGTTACTTATGGGACCACCGATGACTTCCTTGTCCATTTTGGGCTAGAAAGTGAAAAAGACTTACCCGGTTTGCAGGAGCTGAAAGCAGCAGGGTTGCTTGACAGTGTCGACCGTGCACTTGATAAGCTTGATGGGGTCTTCGCAGGTGAAGGTGACCATGAAGATGAACAGACCGACCTTGAAGACGCGATTGCAGCACAGGAAGAACAAGACGCCGCAGATGATTTACGCCCGTTAAGACCAGATAGCGCAAATGGTGAAGCGTTTGGAACTGGTGAATTAAGCGGCGATACAGCCGAATAAATGTTAAACTAGGGTTTGAAACCTATATGGCCCTTGTATTCAGTGCCATAATGTTTAATTTTGAAGTTAAAATAAGCTGCAATAAGCTGATAAGCCATATGCAGATAAGTAGGAGAAAGAAACATGTTCCCAGGATGGATGCAAATTGCGCTAGTCGTTTTATTGATTGTGTTACTTTTCGGTCGCGGTAAAATTTCTGATCTGATGGGTGATGTCGCAAAAGGTATCACAAGTTTTCGCAAGGGCATCAAAGATGGGTCAGAAGACGTGAATACAGAAGCCCCTAAAGCTGTTGAGGAAACTCCTGTAATCGAAGGAGAAACCGTAAAAGGCGATGAAAAAGAAAAAACTGAAGCGTAAGCATAAGTAGATGAAATTTTTGCAACAAATGAGCAATAAAAATCAGGCGGTTAGAAAGTAAAGATCATGCTTGATATTGGCGCAATGGAACTGTTTCTCGTGGCGATTTTGGCTTTGGTTGTTGTAGGACCAAAAGAGCTTCCCGCACTTTTGCGTGGTGTTGGTGGACTTGTTAACAAGGCCCGAGAACTGGCAGGGGAATTTCGTGCTGGCGTTAAAGAAATGGCAGATGAGGTAGAACGGGAGCTTGACCCCTTTGGTGACCTTAAGGGCCAAGAAGGCATAACACCTGACATGACCCCTAACGAAATCACAGACCATATCATGAAAAATCGCACAAGGGGGCATGATCCGTTAGCTCACCCGCAAACTGGCCCAGCTTCTAACCCAGTGTCTGGCAGTCATGACGATATAGATAGTTTAAATAATCAGGACACTAATCAGGACACTAATCAAGCCAGTGATCAAGTCAGTGATCAGGCAAATGACCAGAGGACTGAAAATACGATCCATAACCCTGATACTCTTAAGCAATCTAAAACCACTACAAAGCTTAAAAAAGGCAAGGGTGATAAGGCATGACGAATACATCCGACCTGCCAAATCCACCTGATTTATATGACGATACTGATGAGCCTATGGATGAAGTAGACGCCAGTCGTGCACCGATTTTGTCGCATCTAACAGAGCTGCGCAATCGATTAATCAAAGTCATAGCCTTAATGGGTGTGCTGTTTCTGGTGGGGCTTTGGTTTGCAAATGAAATCTTTCAACTTCTTGCTGAACCTTACGCGAATGCGCAAGTCGGTGAAGACAGTGTGCGGATGATTTTCACGGGCTTGATGGAAAAATTTGTCGTTAATATCAAAGTTGCCCTTTATGCAGCCTTTATCGTTAGTTTCCCTTTTTTAATAAGTCAGATTTGGAAATTCGTCGCTCCAGGTCTCTATAAAAATGAGAAAAAAGCCTTCTTACCTTTTTTGGTCGCTACGCCTATTTTGTTTATTACAGGCGCGTCGCTTGCTTATTTTGTTGTGATCCCTTGGGCGTGGGATTTTTTGCTGAGCTTTGAAGAAGCTGGGGGTATCGGCACGGTACAAATTGCCGCAGAAGCCAAAGTGGACGAATACCTATCCCTTGTTATGAAAATGATCTTCGCATTTGGATTTGCTTTTTTGTTACCCGTCGGTTTAACTCTTGCGGGGCGAGCGGGGCTTGTAACTGCCAAGGGCTTACGCGAAAAACGCAGATACATGGTGGTTGGTATTTTTTTATCAGCCGCTTTTTTAACCCCACCTGACCCAATTAGTCAAATCGCCCTTGGCATTCCGATCTTACTTCTGTATGAGCTATCCATTCTGCTGATTGCAAGCACAGAAAAGAAACGAGCGATTACAGAGAGTGAAAATGATGCTAAGCCTAGTGAAAGTTAGTGTTTTTTGACTTGCCTTATGTTTCTGAGTGATTTGCTACCTTATTGAATAGTTAGAGAAAACACATGCATGACCTAAAGTTCATTCGCGAAAACCCAAGTGCTTTTGACGCTGGTCTTGACCGCATTGGCGCAGATCCAGCGGCTACTGAAATTCTGGCACTTGACACTCAACATCGTGCAATCATGACCGAAGCGCAAGACGCTCAAGCACGCCGCAATGAAGCAAGCAAATTGATTGGCCGTGCGAAAAGTCAGGGCAATGAAGAAGAAGCCCAAGCCCTGATGTTGGAAGTTGCTGGCCTTAAGTCTAAGCTCGCTGAGCTTGAAGACATAGAGCGTTCATTAGCAGCAGACATTGAAGCTATTTTAGTCAGTTTACCAAATTTGGTTTATGAGGATGTTCCGCTAGGGTCAGACGAAGCGGATAATGAACTTGTGCGTACATGGGGGGAGCCAAGAAGCTTTGATTTTAAGGCGAAAGAGCATTTTGAGCTGGGTGAAGCCATGGGCTTGATGGACTTTGAACGGGCTGCAAAAATTTCTGGATCGCGGTTTGTGGTTCTAAAAGGTGGCTTGGCACGGCTTGAGCGGGCGCTGGGGCAGTTTATGCTAGATTTACATACGCGTGAGCATGGCATGACAGAAATGCTTACACCCGCACTTGTGCGGAGCAGTGCAATGTTTGGCACAACTCAGCTTCCGAAATTTGCCGAGGATAGTTTCCGCACAACAAATGATTATTGGTTGATCCCAACATCTGAAGTTACACTCACGAATTTGCATTCAGGGGAAATAGTCCCAGAAGAAGACCTGCCCATTCGGTATACGTCACACACACAGTGTTTCCGCAGCGAAGCAGGGTCAGCTGGACGTGACACACGGGGTATGATCAGGCAGCATCAATTTGAAAAAGTCGAAATGGTAGCAATTACCAAGCCAGAGGATTCCGATGCGGAATTAGAACGCATGACCTTGTGTGCAGAAGAGGTCTTAAAGCGTCTTGAACTGCCTTACCGTGTGGTGAAACTATGCACAGGCGATATTGGATTTGCTGCCAAGCGCACCTTTGATATTGAAGTTTGGCTGCCAGGCCAAGGCGTTTACCGTGAAATTTCAAGCTGTAGCGTAACGGGGGATTTTCAAGCGCGGCGTATGAAAATGCGCTGCCGCGGGAAGGGCGAAAAGAAAACACGCTTTCCGCATACGCTAAATGGTTCGGGTTTGGCGGTGGGGCGCACCTTGGTCGCTGTACTTGAGAATTATCAAAATCAAGACGGTAGTGTCACTGTACCAGATGTTTTACACCCTTATATGGGCGGTTTAACGGTTATTGATGTGAAAGAATAATGGTCATGGCCAGCACAAAACGCATATTAATTTCGAACGATGATGGCATTCATGCTGCAGGACTTGCACTTTTAGAATCGATTGCACGGCAGTTAAGCGATGATGTATGGGTGGTGGCCCCTGAAAGCGAGCAATCAGGGGCAGGGCATTCCCTGACATTATCCAGTCCTTTGCGCATACGGGAAATATCTGAACGACGTTTTGCTTTAAACGGTACGCCAACAGACTGTATTATGATGGCTATTAATAAAATCATGCCAGAAAAGCCAACTTTGGTGCTGTCTGGTATTAATCGTGGTGGAAATTTGGCT
>JABABO010000262.1 GCA_014238195.1 Kordiimonadaceae bacterium
ATTATGTTGTTGGTGGGACACCCGGTGAAGACATGGCAATGATAGACGCTGATTTGCTGCTGGTTAACTTACAAAATAATACCTTACTGTATAGTCAAACAATCAGCACCACTGCCCCCATAGTAGGCAGTAATCCTATGAATGCAGCTATAGCACTTGATCAAGCTTTTGCCGACTTTCAGCGCCAAGTGATAAACGCATTCATGCAGGGTTCTGATAATCAAGGGGCTGAAAACCTAAAACTGAATATGTGCACAGTAAATTAAGTGTTCAGCAAACAGTTTATTAAAGATATTGGCGCCGCTCCATGATGGCCCAGACCGTGACGACCAGTGCACAAACTGTAACCAATGCAAAAGGTGCCGCTGGACTGTAAGTCGCAAACATAAAGCCACCAGCAATCGGCCCAAAAACCCGCCCCATTGATGCCATGCCATTGGATAATCCAAGCGCTGTACCCTGTAATTTTTTATCCGTTTTATGGGATAGATATGTATTTAGCGCAGGAAATGTCAGCGTTAAACCTGTGACCATCAAAGGAATAGCAATCATGGTAACGAGCGCAACACGTGGACCCAGTATGATCAATAAACTGCCAATAAGCGCTAAGACTAAGCCAATCATGATTGATCTCAGTTCACCAAATTTGGCATGCATGGGGCCTGTCAGTCCGCCTTGCACAATCGCAATCACAAATCCGATCCCCATCAATAAGAAGCCGACTTTGCGTTCGTCCCATGCAAGGATCATATCTGCCCAAAAGGGTAAAATTGCAAATGTTAAGCCCTGCGCTACGGATACAACAGCGAACATCAAAAGCAAGCTTTTGCGCCCTGGACCTTGTAGGACCGTATGCCATTTTGGCAGCGGTGTTGCTGTCACACCAGCCCCCATATTGGTGCCATCATCTGCGGTGACTGTGTCTTCGTGGTTCTCTTTGGTTTCGGGTACATAGATGTAAGTTAAGATCATCGCTGTTGCGGAAAGACAGGCCGCAACCATCGCGGGGATGAAGATGCTTGTTTCACCGCCGATGGTCCCTAAAACACCACCGATTCCAGGCCCAAAGGAAAAACCAAGCGCAATAGCTGCCCCATACAAGCCCATCGCACGCCCGCGGGTTTCAGGTGTGGTGATATCTGAAAGTGCTGCCATCACAACGCCAACATTTCCTGCCATTGCACCAGATAATCCCCGTGCAATAAACAGCCATAAGATACTTTCGGCATTAGCAAGGACTATATAGGAAAGTGTCCCGCCGAAAAAAGTGAGAGCTAAGGCTGGTTTGCGACCAAAATGGTCTGAAAATCGGCCCCAAAGTGGGCCTGCTGCAAAGGACATTAAGGCATAGATACTTATCAAGCCTGTTCCGATTTCAGCGCCGCCGCCATATTGCATGGTGATAAAAGGCAACAGGGGTACAATCATGCCGAAACCTAAGAGGTCAATAAAAACGGCAAATAAAATAACGGGCATAAATAATCCTACTGTAACGAAGCACCCTACGAGATTTTTGAAATATATTCAGATTTCAACTCAGGCATAGTTAAGCCCTTACTCTAGATCGGCCCTAGAAGCAAACCGCGTTTACACTTTTCCTGCACAGATGCGGGGAATGAAATAAGTAACGCAGTGGGAGCGCACATCTTTAATTTTCAAGGGCTTCAATTTGTTTTTGCAAACTGCTGAGTTGTTCCTTTAAAGCTTTTACCTCAGCATCTTTTTTTGCTTGGGCTTTGGCTTTGGCTTTTGCCTCTAGGGTTTCATTAATGTTGGCAATACCTTCTTTTAGGCTTTCAGGGGCATTCAGCAAATGCATGGTATTTTCTAAAAACTTCAAATTTTGCTGGGTCATTTTTTCTAACACTGGCATAACCCCACCTGTGGGCGCGTCTTCTTTGAAAGCTTTTTTCATACTTTCAGCATTTTGAGTAAGCGTTTCCATGGCATTTTGTAAATATCCAGGCACCATCTGTTGGATGCCACCGCCATATAAGCTGATCAGTTGCCGTAAGAAAGGCAATGGTAACATGCCGTCTTCATCTTTGCTCTCACGCTCAAAAATAATCTGGGTCAGAACGGAATGCGTAATATCTTCCCCCGACTTTGCTTCAACAACAACAATATCTTCATCAACAGAAACAACAATAACAAC
>JABABO010000004.1 GCA_014238195.1 Kordiimonadaceae bacterium
ATGGTCATGTGGCTGATCAGTTGATTGTGATGGCCCGCACCAGTGGTGAAACGGGTGATATTGACGGCTTAAGCATGTTTTTGGTTGACCGAAAAGCTTCAGGCGTTGTTGTCGATCAGGTGAGCACAGCCGATAGCCGCACCTGGGCACGTGTCAGTTTAGAAGGTGTTAGCGTGGGCGAAGATGCGCTTGTCGGCGAAGAAGGCAAAGCTGTTGCCTTGGAGCGTGGTATCGACATCGGGCGTATTGTCATTGCGGCAGAGCTTTTAGGCATCAGCGAGGAATGCTTAGCGCGCATTAAGATGTATTTGCAAGAACGCAAACAGTTTGGTGTTTTAATCGGGACTTTCCAAGGCCTGCAACACCGTGCATCGCACCTCTTCACTGAAATTGAAGTGCTACGCTCAGCAGTTCTTGCAGCAGCGCAAGTCGCTGAAACAGACGCTGACTTAGCACTGCACGCCAGCATGGCCAAAGCAAAAGCCTGTCAGGTTGCTGAACTTGCAACAAATGAAGCAGTGCAAATGCATGGCGGCATGGGTATGACAGACGAATTTGACATGGGTTTGTTTATGAAGCGCGCGCGAACCCTGCAACATTTGTACGGTGATTTTAATTATCACGCAGACCGTTTTGCACGCTATTCTGGTTATTAATTTTGTATGAGTGTTGCCGTAAACTGGGGGTAGATATCAGGGCAACACACTGAACTTGTACGAGCTAAGCAAAAAGTAAATCGAAGTATATAAAGGGAAGTTACAATGGACTTAGGATTATCTAAACGTGGGCAAGAACTGCGGGACCGTGTCAGAACATTCATTAACGAAAAAGTTCTACCTGTTGAGCATGAATATTATTCGCTCGTAGGCGCAGACGGCGATATTTGGGACCAGACACCACGCCAGACTGAGATTTTAGAAGTTTTAAAAGCAGAAGCCCGAAAGCAAAATCTGTGGAATTTCTTTTTACCTAATTATGATGATGGCTTTGGTTTGTCTAATGTTGAGTATGCCTATCTGGCGGAAGAAATGGGGCGTTCCCATCTGGCAAGCGAAAGCTTTAATTGCAGCGCACCAGACACGGGCAATATGGAAGTGATCGCCCGTTATGGTACTGATGATCACAAGAAGAAATGGTTAGAGCCATTGCTCGCAGGCGAAATTCGCTCTGCTTACGCTATGACAGAACCAGATATGGCATCATCAGACGCCACAAACATTTCTATGAGCGCAGTTTTAGACGGTGACGAATGGGTTATTAACGGCGAGAAAATTTGGATATCTGGGGCGGGCGACAAACGCTGTAAAGTTCTGATCACAATGGTGAAAACTGACCCGGATGCACCGCGTAAATCGCAGCATAGTATGATTTTTGTGCCAGCAGACGCTAAAGGATTATCGATTGTTCGTCCGATGGAAGTTTTTGGAAATCCCGATGCGCCGCACGGTCATATGCATTTGAAATTCGATAATGTACGGGTCCCAGCCGAATATTTGATCCTAGGCCGTGGTCGCGGTTTTGAAGTGGCACAAGGGCGTTTAGGCCCTGGCCGTATTCACCATTGTATGCGGTCAATCGGTGTTGCAGAAAAGGCCCTTGATCTGTTGTGTAAACGGTCTGTGTCACGCTCAGCTTTTGGGAAGCCGCTCGCCAAACTTGGGGCAAACTATGATATCATTGCTGAATGCCGCCTAGAGATCGAAATGAACCGCCTGTTATGCTTGAAGGCTGCCTATATGATGGATACGCTGCCGATTGAACAGGCCCAGCCGTATATCTCGCAAGTTAAAGTATCAGCACCGCGCATGTCGTTGAAAGTCATTGACGAATCTATGCAAATGCATGGGGGGTTAGGCGTTAGCCAAGACACACCACTGGCCGCAATGTATGCCAATCAGCGCACTTTGCGTTTTGCGGATGGCCCTGACGCGGTACACCGCATGGTCATTGCTAGGGAAGAGCTTAAAAAATATCGCTCTAACAGCGTTTAAAGTGCGATAAACAAAATAGTAAAACAAAGACTTAAAACGGAGAGTTAACATGTCAACGATAACAAAAATAGAAAATGTTGAAGACTTTATCGGACAGGAAACAGGCGTGGGGGACTGGGTCGTAATGTCGCAGGATCGCATCAACCAATTTGCTGACGTAACAGAAGACCACCAATTTATCCATATTGATGTAGACCGCGCTAAAGAAACTATGTTCGGTGGCACAATCGCTCATGGGTTTCTAACACTTTCAATGCTTGCTAAGCTTTGCGAAGACGCGATCTTAGGGATCGAAGGGACGACCATGGGTGTGAATTATGGTTTTGAAAGCGTGCGCTTTTTGGCACCAGTTCCATCAGGCAGTCGTATCCGCGCCCGCGCAGAATTGACAGAAGCAACAGTAAAAGGCGGCGGTAAGCGCGTCTTGCTCAACTCAAAAATCACCGTAGAAATCGAAGGGTCGGACCGTCCAGCATTGATTGCACAGTGGCTAACAATGGCAATGACAGGTTAGGTCACCCCATAGGTTTTGACCATATTAGTAAAGTTTTTCGGGAGAAGATAAGTATGTCTATTCGTTATGATGACCGTGTTGCAATCGTAACAGGTGCAGGCGGCGGCCTTGGCAAGGAACACGCATTGGCTCTTGCTGCACGTGGTGCAAAAGTTGTTGTGAATGATTTGGGCGGTGATGTGCATGGTGAAGGCGGCTCGGCGAGTGCGGCACAAGCCGTTGTTGATGAAATCGTTGCGGCTGGCGGCGAAGCGATTGCGCATGGTGCCAATGTTTGCAATGTTGATGAAGTGGCTGATATGGTGAAAACCACGATGAATAAGTGGGGACGTATTGATATTCTGGTCAATAATGCAGGCATTTTACGTGACAAATCTTTTGCTAAGATGGATCACAGCGATTTCAATATGGTTGTCAGCGTTCATTTAACGGGATCAATGAATTGTACAAAGGCAGTATGGGACATTATGCGCGATCAAGCCTATGGGCGGATTGTTATGACAACATCTTCCTCGGGCCTGTATGGTAATTTTGGTCAGGCCAACTATGGGGCTGCAAAACTAGCCCTGGTTGGTTTTATGAACACCCTATGTATGGAAGGTACTAAGTATAATATTCATGTTAATTGCTTAGCGCCTGTGGCTGCAACCCGCATGACCGAAGGCTTAATGCCAGCGGCTGCGCTAGATCTGCTTAAGCCAGAGCTAGTAACCCCAGCGGTGTTATTTATGGCAGCCGAGGAAGGGCCAAACCGTGCTGTTATCGCAGCTGGTGCTGGTGGGTTCGCCCGTGCTGTCATTACAGAAACATCGGGGATGTCGTTTGCAGGCGTGGATGCAACCCCTGAAAATATTGCAGCAAATTGGGATGAAATATCTGATGCCAGTACTGGGGCAGAATATAAAGGTGGAAACGAGCAATCGATGAAGTTTCTTGCCCGGGCTGCAGAAATTGCGGGCGTGAAATTTGGTTAATCACAATCGTCCAGTGCAAAGTCATTATTAATTAAGGAGATCGCCATGCGCGAAGCTGTTATTGTATCCACCGCACGTACCCCCATTGGTCGGGCTTATCGTGGTTCCCTGAATGCAACACAAGGGCCGACACTTGGTGGTCACGCTATCGAACATGCAGTTAAACGGGCTGGTATCGAAGGGGCAGAGGTCGAAGATGTTATTATGGGCTGTGCTTTGCCGCAAGGCTCTACAAGCCCTAATATTGGCCGTTTGGCGGCACTACGGGGTGGGTTACCTGCCACAGTGTCAGGTATGACACTGGACCGGCAATGTTCTAGCGGAATGATGGCGATTGCCACAGCAGCAAAGCAAATTGTCCAAGACGGTATGGATGTTGCCATTGGTGGTGGGCTTGATAGCATCAGCCTTGTACAAACTAAAGATATGAATATATCGCACATGGTGGATAAAAGCTTGGTTGCTATGCATAAGAATATTTATATGCCAATGCTGCAAACAGCCGAAGTGGTGGCTGATCGTTACGGTGTATCCCGCAGTGCAATGGATGAATATGGCCTGCAAAGCCAGCAACGCACGGCGGCTGGGCAACAAGCAGGTCATTTTGGTGATGAAATCGCCCCAATTACCACAAACATGGGCATGATGAATAAGGAAACTGGCGAAGTCAGTTTCCATGAAGTGACGCTGAGCAAAGACGAAGGCAACCGCCCTGAAACCACACTTGAAGGATTGCAAGGGTTAAAAACTGTTATTGAAGGCGGTACGATTACCGCTGGAAATGCTTCGCAGTTATCTGATGGGGCCTCGGCGAGCGTGCTGATGGAACGCGCTGTTGCTGAAAAGAAAGGCTTAAATCCACTGGGTATCTATCGCGGCCTGGCGGTGACAGGCTGTGAGCCTGATGAAATGGGTATCGGCCCCATTTATGCCATTCCAAAATTGCTTGAGAAAAACGGTTTAACTATGGATGACATTGGCCTGTGGGAGCTGAACGAAGCGTTTTCTGTGCAAGTTTTATATTGCCGTGACAAACTTGGTATTCCTAACGAATTGATGAATGTCAATGGCGGCGCGATTTCCATTGGTCACCCTTATGGTATGTCGGGGGCGCGTATGGTAGGGCACGCTTTGATCGAAGGCAAACGGCGCGGCGCTAAATATGTTGTCTGCACGATGTGCGTTGGCGGTGGTATGGGTGCTGCTGGCTTATTTGAAGTCGTATAGGGTATAAAAGATAATTAAAGGTGGCTAGCAGGCCGCCTTTTTCCGTTTCAAAAAGGGAAAACAGATGAAAGCAGTGATGTGTAGTGAATTAGGTCTCGCTGATAAATTGACAATAGAAGATGTCGGTGCACCAGAAGCAGGCAAGGGCGAAGTTTTAGTTGATGTGAAAGCAGCTGGTCTGAATTTCCCTGATACACTGATAATTCAAGGAAAATACCAAATCCGACCTGAGCTACCTTTTACCCCTGGCGGCGAAGGTGCAGGCATTGTTGAAGCGGTCGGCGAAGGGGTGAACACTGTTAAGGTAGGGGACAGGGTGCTTTTTAACTCTCAGGTCGGTGCCTTTGCGGAAAAAGTTGTGACATCTGCGTTTCAAGTGATGCCCATCCCTGATCATATGAGTTTCGAGGTAGCCGCAGGTTTTACAATCACATACGGTACAAGCTACCATGGGTTAAAGCAGCGTGCTGAACTGAAAGCTGGTGAGACTGTCTTGGTTCTTGGTGCGGCTGGCGGGGTAGGGCTTGCAACGGTTGAACTTGCAAAAGCCATGGGTGCAACGGTGATCGCAGCTGCGAGCACTGATGAAAAGCTTGCAGTTTGTACCACAGCGGGTGCCGACCACGTCATAAATTATACCAACGATAGCTTAAAAGAGAAAATTAAAGAACTAACAGGCGGCAAAGGCGTGGATGTTGTATATGATCCCGTTGGTGGTGATTTCACGGAAATTGCTGTGCGCTCAATGGCCCCTGGAGGGCGCTTATTGGTTATTGGTTTTGCAGCAGGTGATATCCCGCATATTCCGATTAATTTATTGTTGCTGAAACAGTGTGCTTTGGTGGGTGTGTTCTGGGGTGCTTGGGCTTCTAAAAACCCTATGGTGCATGTACAGAACATGATGGAAATGTTTGCTATGCTAAAAGATGGCAAGCTAGATCCACTGGTTGATGATGAATATGCCCTAGGTGATGTTACAGCGGCCTATGCTTGCCTAACAGAACGCCGCGCAAAAGGTAAAGTCATCTTGAAGCCATAGTCACTGGGAACGTGCTAGTAAACAATGAAAGCCCTTAGACTTATTGCTGGGAAAACAGCGCGAAAACGCATTGAGGATCAGGGGCTTACCCCTGATCTCGTCCGACTGGTCTTGGGGGCTAGCGGCGGCCCTAAATGGTTGATATTGCAGGAGCTTGACCAGTATATATTTGGGCATTGGTTGCCGCAAAATTCGCACAAAATTGATTTAATTGGCTCGTCTATTGGGGCTTGGCGCATGGCCTGTGCTGCGCATCCTGAACCAGATAAAATGTGTCAGCATTTCAAAGAAATATATTTTGCCACAACGTATGAAGACGGTTTAAGTATACTTGAACTGACACAGTCGTTTTATGGTTTCTTGCATAAAATTTTTAGTGACAATGATAAAAAGCGCATTACCAGTAACCCTAAGCGTAATCTGCATATTGTTTCAGTTAAGGGTAAGGGGCTTGCAGCCGCTAAAAATCCTTATATTGAAACGCTGGGCATTGCCATTGCTGCCGCACGGAATTTCCAAAGCCGTGAAAATTTGATAAAATATTATCAACGCGTCGTTTTGCACAGTCATGCTGATATTGCTTTAAGCGATCAATGGGCTGACTATGACCGCATCAATAGCCGTCTAACTTGGGATGTTTTTGCTGATGCTTTAATGGCGAGTGGTTCGATTCCCTTTGTAAGTGATGCTGTTAGAAATTTAGGGGGGCTAGGCAATGGCATATTCAGGGATGGGGGTATCATTGATTATCATTTTGATAGTCCTTTCAGGCTGGAGGAGGGCATAATATTATACCCCCATTTTTATAGCCACATTGTGCCAGGGTGGTTTGATAAAAGCCGTAAAACGCGGCGGGCAAAGGGAGAAACTTTTGACCATATGCTGATGCTTGCCCCAAGTGATGCATGTGTGGCGAGCTTGCCGTATGGTAAAATTCCAGACCGTAAAAACTTCCGTGATATGGATGATGCAACGCGTATAAAATATTGGCAGAAAGTAGTGGCCCATAGTCAGCGATTAGCAGAAGAATTTCAGTCATTAGTTGACCAACCAGAAAAGCTGATAGATAGTTTAGAAGACGCACCTGAGTAAAGAGTAAGAACCGTTATAGAAACCACTTGACCAGAGAGAATACAATGGCCTTTCATGAAGCTGCATATAGTCACCCTAGTTTAAAGTTTGGACCAGAGGATGTGCTCGCCCCGCACATGGGGGATTTGATCGGAAATTTAGTAGCAGAATTTGGCGATAAAAAGGCCTTAAGCTGCGTTTTGCCAACAGGCCATGTGGCAGAAATGAGCTTTAATGAACTGGGGGTCAATGCGGATGCGGTTGCAGCCTATCTGCGAGAAGTTATAGGCATGGAAACAGGGGATGTGGTGGCTATACAGTGCCCAAACACCTTATCGTATCCTGTGGTGGCTTTTGGTATTTTGCGTGCGGGGCTAAAAATATCTAACGTGAATCCTTTATATACAATTGATGAAGCACAGCATCAACTGAATGACAGTGCAGCAAAAGCGCTGTTTGTGATTGATGTATTTGGTGACCGTTTGGCTCAGTCGTTGGAAGGCACCAAGGTTCAGCATGTCTTTAGCATGTCGCTTGTTGATTTTTTCCCCACAGTAACTGCTAGTTTTGTCGGCTTTATGATGAAGCATGTGAAAAAGGCTGTCCCAAAGATGACAGTTCCAGTTACAGCGAATATTAAGCAGATGATTGCTTTGGGGCAGAAAGCAGTTAAGGCTGGGGCTGGTATTGGTGAATATACAAAAGATGTCACCTCAGATGATGTCGCCTTTTATCAGTATACTGGCGGTACAACAGGTCGCAGCAAGGGAGCCGAGCTAACGCACGCGAATATTGTCGGGAACATATCACAGGCCAAGGTCTTAAACGGCGAAAGAATGCGTGAAAAAGACCATACCCTGCTGTTGATACTACCGCTTTATCATGTGTTTGCTTTGGCTGTCGGCTGTATTAATAGTATGGCAAATGGTGTGCATGTCGTTTTGGTGCCCGTGCCACGCCCCCTTGGTAATATTCGCTATGCTTTTGAGAAATTTGAAATCACCTTAATGCCAGGGGTGAATACCTTGTTCCAAGGCCTGCTTAAAGAACAATGGTTCCAAGTTACACCGCCAACGACCATTGAGTATTGCATGTCGGGCGCAGCACCACTGCACAGCGCTACAGCGAAAGAATGGCAGGACAGAACAGGTTCCACGATTTACGAGGGTTACGGCCTTACGGAAAGCACCTGTATGGTCACAAGCATGCCAATTGACGAGCCTGTTCGTGCTGGGTCATGCGGGGTGCCAATTCCGGGTACCGAAGTGCGTATCATTGGTGATGGTGGAAAAGATATGCCATTTGGTGAAAAAGGGGAGCTATGGATACGCGGTCCCCAGATTATGCGGGGGTATCTGAACCGGCCCGAAGCGTCGGCTGAAACCATCAATGAAGACGGTTGGCTACAAACTGGTGATGTGGCGCTTGTCGACGAAGATGGCTATATTTTTATTGTTGATCGCTTGAAGGATATGGTGATTGTGTCAGGTTTCAATGTGTATCCTGCTGATATCGAAGATGTTTTAACCAAATCACCCCGCATTGATGAAGCCGCAGTTGTTGGGGTTAAAGACGCAGCAACTGGCGAGAAGGTTGTCGCATATATTGTCACAAGCGATGCTACGTTAACGCCTGACGATGTTAAGGTCCATTGCAAGGATCGTTTAACAGGCTACAAAGTACCAAAAATCATTGAGATCATTGATGAATTACCCAAGTCCCCCGTTGGCAAGGTTCTGCGCAAAGACCTGCGTGAGGTCGCCAAAGCAAAATATGAAAAATAGTTCCCAAGTTTAACTATAACTGATACAAGGTGCCATTCAATGGATTTAGGGCTAACAGGAAAACGCGTCATTGTAACAGGCGGCACGCGGGGTATTGGCGCCGCTATTGTCGATGCCTTTTGCAATGAGGGGGCAATCGTTAGCTTTTGCGCGCGCAGTGAAGCAGAAATTAAGCTTCGTTTGGAGCATTTGGAATCCCAAGGGTATCAAGCCTATGGTTCTGCCTGTGATGTTGCTGATCAAACGGCTTATTCACATTGGTTGAATCAGGCTGTATCAGAAATGGCCGGTGTTGATATATTTATTCCCAATGTCAGCGGCGGTGCCTCGACAGCACCAACAGCTTGGCGAACCGCATTTGATGTTGATTTGATGGCAACTGTGCATGGTTGTGATACACTTTTGCCACATCTTGTTAGCGCAGCAAGCAATGGCAACAATAAAGACTGCAGTGCTATCACAGTGATTGCAAGTATTGCTGCTGTGGAAAAGCAAATGGGACCGCCTGCTTACGGGGCGATGAAAGCAGCTGTTACGGCGTACGCCAGCCAGTTAAGTGCCGCTGCTGCACCGCATAACATTCGGGTTAACAGTCTTTCACCTGGTCCGATTTATGTTGGTGATGGTTATTGGGGTGACGTTAAGCGCCAAGCGCCAGATGCGTATCAACAAACCTGTGATAGCCATGCTATGGGCCGCCTTGGGGCGGTGGATGAAGTTGCTAAGGCCGTGGTCTTTTTGTCCAGTCCTGCTGCAAGTTGGATTACGGGAACAAACCTAGTTGTTGATGGTGGCTTAACCAAGCGTGTCCAAATTTAAATAATTTCATAAATTATACACTATCTTTACCCTTTTCATAAAAAATGTGCCCTGCGTTACTTTAGCGAGACCAATGAATAATGATTTTATTATTCCCTAGGTCCTTGGGATAAGTCGAACCGACACAAATACTTATAGCCAATTGAGGTGATCAATATTCACTGCATTTGGCTATAGTAGTACACATGTTTTGCACTGACAGAGGGTCGTTATGCAAAGAACTATACGCCTACTCATTTGGATTATTATGGCCACGGCTTTTACGTCTGCTACGGTGGCCGTAATCGTCCTCCAATTTAATGCGAGTATAATGTTTGTTTTTGCTGCAGTGATTGTCATTGCAAGTACAGCTGCCTTTGCATTTCAGGTTGCTTATGAAAATCATCGTCAAAAGTTAAAATTGAGAATAAAGGAAGTTTTGAAGCATTTATGTGATGATGACCATCAACAACTTAAACAGTCATTACAGAGGCTTAGCGTAGATGACGATACGGCTAAGTTACTGGATGTCTTGCAAACAAAACTTCACAATAGCAATAAGCGTTTTGAAGAATTATCTGAAATTGAGAGTAACCTTCAAAGCGCATTAGAAGATAAAGGACGCAATGAAGCCGTCTTAAGAGAGCAACGTGAAGCTTTTGCAACACTTGCGACTGAATTATCCAAGGCCCGCGATGATGCCGAGACAGCAAATGTCACAAAATCAGAGTTTTTAGCCACTATGAGCCACGAGATTAGAACCCCTCTGAACGGTGTCATTGGTATGGTTGATTTGTTAATAGACACCGATCTTGATGAAACACAAATGCATTTTGCAAAAACACTCCATCAGTCGGGTCAAACATTATTGACTGTTATTAATGATATTCTGGACATCAGTAAGCTAGAAGCTGGCAAAGTCATTTTGGATTTTCAGCCTTTAATCGTGGAAAATATTTTAGATGAAACTTTGCAGTTTTTGATGCCGAAGGCCTTAGAAAAAGGTTTGAAACTTGATTTTAAAGTGGCGGGAAATGTTCCCGATGTTATTGTGTCTGATGCAACCCGTATGCGCCAGATTTTGTTTAATTTAGTGGGCAACGCTATCAAGTTTACCGATGTTGGTGGTGTCAATATATATGCTGAAAACTTGACTACAAATCGTGCAATTCAAGTCGGTGAAACAATGCAGTTAAAAGTATCTGTCAGCGATACGGGCATTGGCATTTCACCAGAAGCACAAAGCCGTTTATTCCAAAAATTTACGCAAGCGGATGCGAGCACAACACGAAAGTTCGGCGGTACCGGCTTGGGCCTTGCGATATGCCGTCAATTATCGACGCTTTTAGGGGGGGATATCGGACTAGACAGCCAAGAAGGGGAGGGCTCGGTCTTTTGGTTTACCATTGTCTGTAGGGTCGGTGCGAAAGACAGCGTTAATACCAAACGCACTTATACGACGTCTGTCCCATTGAACGAAATGTACGTTACGCGAACTCTTAAAATTTTAATCGCCGATGATAATGAAATAAATCAGAATATTATCATGAATATGCTTGGTAAATTAGGACATCAAATGGTCTGTGTCGGTGACGGCGCTCAGGCTTGTTCAGCTGTTGAAGATCAAGACTTTGATTTGATATTAATGGATATTCAAATGCCTGTTCTTGGCGGTATTGACGCAACAAAATGGATAAAAGCTATGGAAGGTTCGAAGGCTAATATTCCTATAATTGGCTGCACAGCTGATGCATTTCCCGAACAAATTTTACGCTTTAAAGAGGTAGGCATGCAAGATGTTGTGACAAAACCAATAAATAAAATGCAATTGTTTCAATCCATTAACTCAGCACTTGGTGAAGAGGTTCATGTTTTCGGGACATCCGAGCATGCGCGAGACATCAAATCATCTCCCTCGTTTTGTTTGAAAGATAAAAAATCTTCTGGAATTGTAGCTATTAAGGCCAAGGACAGTGCAGATGCTCCATTGGCGGCCTTGCTAGGGGAAATATCCTGAAGTGAAGGAATGATAAGGTTTCATAAGCCTTGTACATTTGACATTGTGGTGAATGTTTTGCAAAATCACCTCAAAGGCGAATGAATAAAGGAAATTTTGATGAAATCTTTTTTGTGGATTGTTTTTATATCAATATTAATCGGTACTGGTGCGTCTCATGCAAGTGAAACAGCCTTAGCTGATTTACAAAAGTTATTTGAAGATGAACGGACTTATTATTATAATGAAAACCCTGGGACTGGCCCACGTGGTAAAGTGCCGCCGCTCGCTTATAAATGGTCAGGTGTATCGGCTGGGGATAGGGCGCGCAGGATAGAAAACTTGTTTGCTTTTCAAGCCCGCTTGCAGGATATTCGTCGCGATCAACTCGATGAAACTGCGCAGCTAAATTACGACATGTTCGATTATATGATCAATAATGCGATCATCGCGCATAAATATAGAACATGGCGCATGCCATTTTACAGTGATAGCGGCTTTCATACCTATTTGGACCGGTCATGGCAGCAGATCAGTTTCAAAACTAAAGATGATTACCTAGCCTATATCGCCCGTTTGAATGATCTGCCACGCTTTTTTGATGAACATATCGATAATATGCGCGTTGGCATTCAGGAAGGTTTTGTAAGCCCGCGTATTGTGCTGGATGGTTTGCTGCCAACCTTTAGCGCACCCGTCGTTGAAAAGGCCGAAGAAAGTGGATTCTATGGTCCTTTTAAAAGTGTGAATCCAGATTTATCGCCGCAAAACCAGTTAGAAATCATTGCTTTGGGCACAAAAGCAATTTTGGAAAGTGCCATACCAGCATACAAAATACTATATGATTTTATGCGGGGGGAGTATTACCAAGAAGCCCGCAGCAGTATCGGCATTTCACAAGTTCCTGGCGGTAGAGATTATTACACAGCAATGGTGCGCTACTATACAACGCTTGATATTACAGCTGATGAAGTTCATGCCCTCGGCCTGCAGGAGGTGAAGCGCATCCGCGCTGAAATGGAGGCAATAATTGAAGGCTTAGGGTTTGAAGGTAGTTTTCAAGACTTTTTAACATTTTTGCGGACCGATCCGCAGTTTTACGCAACATCGGATAAAGAATTGCTGATGGTTGCAAGTTACCTAGCAAAGAAAGCCGATGGTAAATTACCAGCATTGTTTGGGCATTTGCCCAGACAGCCTTACGGGGTTGAAGCCGTTCCAGCATCCCTTGCCCCTAATTACACGACTGGCCGTTATGTCGATGCACCACTGAATGCACCGCGGGGTGGATATTACTGGGTGAATACTTATGCGTTGGATAAACGACCGCTTTACACGTTACCATCACTCACCCTGCATGAAGCAGCACCTGGCCATCATTTGCAAGGGGCGCTTAGCAAGGAACTGGAAAATGTACCTGAGTTTCGCTTGAGCTTATATCCTCATGCTTTCGGTGAAGGCTGGGGCTTGTATAGTGAAAAACTTGGCATCGAAATGGGTATGTATGAAACCGCTTACGAAGATTTTGGCCGCTTAACATATGAAATGTGGCGGGCTTTAAGACTGGTGGTTGACACAGGCATGCATATGAAAGGCTGGTCACGTGAGCGGGCTATGAAATTGATGCAAGAAAATAGCGCTCTTTCAACGCATAATATCAGGACCGAAATTGATCGCTATATTGCTTGGCCTGGTCAAGCGCTGGCTTATAAAATGGGCGAATTAAAAATCCTAGAACTGCGCAAACGCGCCAAAGCAACCTTGGGGGCAAACTTCGATATCCGCGCTTTTCATGACCGGGTTTTATCAGCGGGCGGAGTGCCACTGACCATCTTAGAACAACGTGTGATATCGTGGATGGAATCTGAGCAGCAAAAACGAGATACGGAAAAGTAAGTGCTTAGAAATTGAATATAAAAAAATACGTGTTTTTATGGTGTTTTTAGAAAAATATTTCATTATATCTAAGAAGTGAGTTGAAAATTCTATTGAAGCTCTTATTTGAACCCGAATAAACAGGAATACAGATTTATCTTTTTTAAGTGTCTGCATCTTTTTGGGAGAGTAGAATGAGAAGTCCGTTAGCAACACCTATGCATGCGGCTCAGTCTGGTGCACTCGCAGCCATTGGCAATACACCCCTATTGCCACTTAGGTATGCCTCCGAGCTGACGGGATGTAGGATATACGGCAAAGCAGAATATGCAAACCCTGGTGGGTCTATCAAGGACCGCCCTGCGCTTAATATCATTGAAGATGCCGAAGCCAAGGGGCAATTAGAACCGGGTGGCCTAATTGTCGAAGGAACCGCTGGAAACACTGGTATTGGTATAAGCGTTGTTGCAAATGCCAAAGGCTACCGCACGCTTATTGTTATGCCCAACACACAGGCGCAAGAAAAGATTGATGCGATCCGTATCAACGGGGCTGATTTGCGGCTTGTGCCACCAGCGCCTTACAGCAATGAAAATAATTTTCAGCATGTGGCCCGCCGTCTTGCCGAAGAATTGAAATCAAGCGAAC